>JBKJJB010000417.1:0-4759 GCA_046598235.1 Chitinophagales bacterium | reverse complement strand
GTTCAGCCACACGGGAATGTTCATTAATTTTTCTTCGGTATCTTTTACTTCATTTTTCAACTTATCAATCTTCGATTGATTGAAATTAATTTCACCTTTCTTTAATTCTCCACTCGCAATTTTCTTTTCTCTGTCTTGAATTTCCGACTGCAAACTGCTTACTGCCGCTTTTAGACTGGCCTCTTCTTCTTCCAGCATTTGCAAAGATGTTTTTCCGTTCACATCTTTCTCTCCTTTAATCACACTTACAGCATCTTCATACTTCATACGGATAAACGGCTCCTTAACTTTTTCAAGAAACGTAGTATCGCGCTCAATTATTTGCAATTCTGCTTTGCACTTTTCAAGAACAGTTGTTACTACATAACGAATGAACTCTTCAATTACATCCATATCCATTTTCAAATCATGGAAAGCCATTTCGGGTTCAATCATCCAAAACTCGGAAAGATGTCTGCGTGTTTTTGATTTCTCCGCACGGAAAGTTGGACCAAAAGTATAAATCAACCCTTGCGCCATTGCCATTGCTTCGCCATAAAGCTGTCCGCTTTGCGATAGATAAGCCGGCTCACCATAATAATCGGTTTCGAACAAAGTACTCGTTCCTTCACAAGCGTTGCCGGTGAAAATAGGCGCATCCATCTGCACAAATCCGCGCTCTTGAAAAAATGTATGGATAGAAAAAATAATTTGATTGCGCACACGCATAATCGCCCATTGGTTTTTTGAGCGCAGCCACAAGTGACGGTTGTCCATTAAGAAATCAACACCATGTTCTTTCGGAGTAATTGGATATGCTTCGGCTGTTGCAATAACATCTAATGAAGTAACATGAATTTCATAACCGCCAATTTGCCGTTCATCTTTCACCACTTTTCCTTTTACTGAAAGCGAACTCTCCTGCGGCAATCGTTTAGCTGCCTCGAAAGAATTTTCTCCCACAGCACTCAAATCAATTATGCACTGTACGAATCCGGTGCCATCGCGCATAGTCATAAACACAATCGTTTTACTGTCGCGCTTTTGTGCGTTCCAACCCTTCAATTCTACTTCCTGTCCTTCAAATTTTGATAACTCTTTAATGTATGCCATTTTGAAAAAGTAAATTGGTGAATGGCGAGTAGCAAGTGGTAAATACAGGAATGGTAATTTGAATTTAACTCGTCCTTCGTCTCTCGCTCTCGTCTCTTTTTAAAGATTGCGAATATAGAAAAGCATTTCATCATCTTACAGAGGTGTATTCTCGTTTGTTTTTTGAAACTTCGCATCGTGCTAAATCAGAAATTACAACAAGGGCTTCAACTTAAATTCTCGCCTCAGCAAATTCAGTTAATGAAGTTGCTGCAGGTTCCTACTGCACAGTTGGAGCAGCGCATTAAGGAAGAACTGGAAGGAAACCCTGCTTTAGAAGAAGCTGTAAGTACAGAAGAGGAAGCGGAGGAAACTCAAACCGACAGCACACCTGCCGAAGAAAATGAAACTACCGAAACTACTGAATCAGAAGCTGAGGCTGCTGAAGAAGAAATAAAATTGGATGATGAGGTTGACATGACCGAGTATTACGATGAAGATGACGAAGGTGTAGCCGACTATAAGACCGAAGACCCTAGCGAGTATCACGATCCTGACAATGAAAAGAAAACAATTCCCGTAGTTGTTTCTTCTACTTTTCACGAATACCTCGAATCGCAGTTAGGCGAAATGGAACTGGATGAGCGTCAGGAACAAATTGCTTTACACCTGATTGGAAGCATGGATGATGATGGTTATTTGCGCAGAGAGCTGGATGCGATTGTTGATGATTTAGTTTTTCGTCAGAATATTTCAACAGATGAAAACGAACTTCTTTCTATTCTGAAACAGATTCAAAAACTCGACCCGCCAGGTGTGGGCGCGCGTTCGCTCGAAGAATGTTTGTTGCTTCAACTTAAAAGAAAGGAAGAACCCGGCTTGACAACCGAAATCGCTATACGCATTGTAGAAAAGCATTTCGATCTTTTTACCAAGAAGCATTACAGTAAGCTGGAGAGTATCTTCGATATGGATTCTGCCAAGCTGAAAAAAGTGTTGGATGAAATAACCAAGTTGAATCCGAAACCAGGCAGCGCGTTCAGTGGTGGAACGGGGAATATGCAGATTACCATCATCCCTGATTTTCTGCTTACTAATAATAACGGAGAACTTACGGTATCGCTTAATTCTGCCAACGCTCCTGAACTTAGAGTGAGCAATCACTTTAAAGAAATGATTTCAACCTATCAAAAGTCGAAAGAAAAAAGCAAGAGTCAGAAAGAAGCGATTCTTTTTATCAAACAGAAAATTGATTCGGCAAAATGGTTTATAGAAGCGATTCAATCGCGCTATCATACTATGATGCTGGTGATGACCACCATCCTTGAATTGCAGAAGGAATATTTAGGTACCGGTGACGAAACGCAAATGAAGCCGATGATATTAAAAGATATTGCCGATCGCACCAAGCTGGATATTTCTACTGTAAGCCGCGTGGCAAACAGTAAGTATGTGCAAACCGAATTCGGAACTATTCAACTTAAATTCTTTTTCAGCGAATCGCTTTCTACCGATAGTGGCGAAGAAGTTTCTACCCGCGAAGTGAAGCGCATTCTTTCCGATTTGATTGCTGTTGAAAGTAAAAAGAAACCAATCAGCGATCAGAAGCTCACTGAAATTCTAAACCAAAAGGGATACAATGTTGCCCGCAGAACGGTAGCGAAATATCGCGAGCAATTAGATATTCCGGTGGCGAGGTTGAGGAAGGAGTTGTAAACCCTTTAATCCCCTAAAAGAGACTTTGAAACAGTTTCATTTTATCTCATAATAATACCTCCTCACTCCTTCCTTTACAGTATTAGTAAGCTCAGGTAAAAGATTAAAAGTGAATTTTTGTTTCACTTTATTATTTGCTGGCCGAACCAAAAAGCTGAAATACTTTTCAGGAACATCATACTGCTGCGCCAACACAAATGAGCCGCCCATTACACTTTCTCCTTTCGAAATTACCGTGGTAAAAAATTCATCTTTATTACGAACCGCAGTAACTATAACCGGAAACTTACTGTGGTTGATATACCAAAATTCGCAGGAGTAAATAACCGCACAAACCATCACTTCGGGTTTCGGTTTTATAGTATCAGTAGTTGCCGGTTTCGGAATTTCCTGCTGTGGCAATTGTGTTTTAATAACAGTAACGTGGTCATCATAGTTGTTATCTATAGAACTCAACACCGTTCCGTCTTCGGCAAAAGTGGTTACGTTACTATACCATTGAATGCCGCCATCGGGGGCACTTCGCCATTCTGCTTTTTGCACCGCTCCGTTTTTATAAAAAGTAAACCATACAGAACTATGCCCGCCAACCGTTCGTAGCTCACGCTCATAAATCTTTTGCCCTTTTAAATTGTAAGCAAGTGCTTTGCCAAAGCGTTTGTCTTTGTCGTAGCATTGGTATGTTGAAGTAGTTCCGGTTTTAAAATACGTGTATTTGCAATTAGGATAATCGCGTTGGGCGTAAATTAAAAGTGTGCTGATGATAAATAATGGAAGTAAGAATATTTTCATACCCGTTGTTTTATAGGCGCAACAATATAGCTGTGCTGTATGGATTTGTTTTTGCTTTAATTTCCACACCACCAGAATGCCTACTAACCTTTTTTACATTTGCCCTTACATGAAACTTACCGCTCGAATTATTTCTTATCTCTTTCATCCATTGTTGTTTCCTGTTTTTGGAACAGCAATAATTATTGCCGCCAATCCAAATATGTTTGGACACTTTGGGGAAAGACTGCATGGTGCGTGGCTGATTATTGTGTTTGCCCTTACGTTTCTTTTTCCGGTGGTTTGGTTGGTGATGATGAAACGTTTAGACATGATTGAAAATTTCAATCTCGAAACTTCTAAAGACCGCATTATTCCTTTTGTAGCAGTGGCTACTTTTTATTTGTGGACGGCTTGGATGTTTAAACCTAGCGTTAACATGAAAATTCCTTCGAACCAATTAGTGTTTTTTATGATGCTTGGTTGTTGCCTTTCAATATTCATTGCCTTCTTTATCAATATTTTTAGCAGAATAAGTTTGCATACTCTTGGCGCAGGAAGTCTGCTTGGCTTATTGTTGCCGCTTATCCGCATTTCAACATTTGATTTGCGTTTGGTGCTCATAGCAGCTATTCTTATTGCAGGAATTGTAGGAGCCGCACGTTTAGTTTTGCAGGCACATACGCAGCGCGAAATTTTTACGGGTTATTTAGTAGGATTCATCGGGCAGTTTTTTGCATTTACTATTCTGCCGAAGATTTTTTAGTGACAATAAAATCCAAAGCCACGAATTTCACTAAAGACAACAGCATTTTTTCTCTTTAGTGATAATTCGTGAAATTCGTGGCAGTATTTTTTTCATTTTCAAATTCTAATTTATGTATAACACCACTCTTTTTACTCATGAAAGCGGAGTTTGTTCTATTACGCTCAATCGTCCCAACGTTTTTAATTCTTTTAATGAAGAGTTGAGTGCTGATTTTATCGATGCTTTGAAAAAGGCAAACAAGGAAGAATCTGTAAGAGTGGTAGTAGTTAGCGGTGCGGGCAAAGCATTTTGCAGCGGACAAGATTTAAAGGACATTAAAAATCATACAGGTAATAGAAGTTTGAGTGATTCTGTGGTGCGCAGATATAATCCCATGATTCTTGCAATGCGCGAAATGGCAAAGCCAATTATCTGCAAGTTGAACGGTGTGGC
>JBKJJB010000366.1:0-5646 GCA_046598235.1 Chitinophagales bacterium | reverse complement strand
ATTGTTTTTAGCGGTTGGCCAAATGTTAGTTACGGAACATACGGGGGCAAAGTAGTGGCTATTGATAATTCAATTTCCGATAATGGCAAGTTCAGAATATTAGTGGCTGAAGATGAGAAAGAAAGAAAATGGCCGCTCGCTTTGAAAGCAGGCGGTGGAGCAAACGGCATGGCATTACTTAAAGATGTAACTATTATTTACGAACTCTGGCGTAACATGAACGGCTTCCCTCCTGATTTTTATAAAGTAACAGACACCAAAGATGTTGCTGAAAAAAATGAAAACTAAATTTCTGCAAATCCTTTTTTGTGCGTTCTGCATAACAGGCAGTTTCATACTGCATGCTCAGCCCGCTGATTCTATTCAGAAAATTCTCTCTGTTTCAGAATTTATTGAAGTAGTAAAAAAGTATCATCCGGTAGCCAGGCAGGCTCAGTTAATTCCCGAACAGGCGAAGGCCGAATTGCTGATTGCCCGTGGCGGCTGGGACCCTGCTATCTATTCCAATTATGATAGCAAAACCTATGATGGCGCCAACTACTATTCTTATTTCGAAAACAAAATTTCAGTGCCGGTTTGGTACGGCATCGAAGTAAATGCCGGATATGATTTTGTGTATGGAGAAAGAATTAATACGGAAAGTAAGCTTCCTAACGATGGGCTGGGCTACCTTGGTATTTCTGTACCGCTTCTCAAAAACATGTTGATGGATAAGCAACGCGCCACCTTACGAAAGGCACAAATATTTCGAGAAGCCAGTGAGCAGCAGCGCCTTATTATTCTGAACGATTTGTTGCTAGATGCTTTAAAAGCTTACTACAACTGGAGTTATGCTTATAATGAATATCGGATTTATAACGAAGCTGCCAATGTTGCCCTCATCCGTTTTAAGGCAACTGTGCAGGCGAATTTATTTGGCGATAGGGCAGCTATTGATACTACCGAAGCGCTTACTCAGTTACAGAATCGGCAATTTCAATTAAACGATGCGCGTTTACTTTTTCTAAACAACGGGCTTGAACTCAGTAATTATTTTTGGTTGGAAAACGAACAGCCGCGTAAGTTCGACACCACTATCATTCCTGCTCCGTTAAATTCAGAGTTTATACAACAAGAGTTGCAGCTTACCAAATTAGATGAACTTGTCTACCAACTTCGGCAAACGCATCCTGTGCTGCTGAATTATAACTTCAAACTCCGTCAGCTAGACATTGAACGAAGATTGAACATTGAAAACCTGAAGCCCACTTTAAATGCAAAGTATAACGTATTGAGCGAGCGGTTTAATTTTCAGAGCAACACCGGAGTTGTTTTTACCAATAACTACCTATTCGGAATCAACTTTGCCATGCCACTTACCTTTATGCAGGGGAGGGGTGCCCTTCGATTAACTAAAATCGAAATTCAAAACACGCGCTATGCTATTGACTATAAGCAACAGGAGCTGATGACCAAGCTGAAAACTTATTTCAACGAACTCATCAACCTTCAGCAACAAACTAAACTGTATCAGGAAACCGTGGGCGGTTTTAAAACTCTTTTCGATGGCGAAACCATTCGATTCAGCAATGGCGAAAGCTCTCTTTTTTTAGTAAACGCCCGCGAAAACCGCTATTTAGATTCGCAAGTAAAACTCCGAGAATTGCAGGCAAAGTATTTTAAAACAGAAGCAGAATTAAAATGGGCGGTAGGGAATATCAGCCGATAGTTAGTGGCAAGAGTAACGTATGCCACAATAACGAACAAGAACACATACATAGTGAAATTACAACCAGTAAATATTGCCGAACGTAATAAAACCATAGAGTATGGAGACACATAAAACACAAATATTAGAAACATTGTCAATCATCGTTCTGTATGTTATTGCCTTTTTCATAATCAAGACAATCATAAACAATGCTTTAAAAAATACTTTCAAATAATTAAGTTGCTGAATTCTTAGTTTTCTCCTCTGGTAGCGTATTTATTTTCTCTTCTTTTTTATTTTGTTGAAATATCCTTTTGGAGTTCTGTGCGTGTAAACTTACATTCGCCCCGTTTTAGAACAAAAGGAACATGCCTAAAGTAACCATTGACGGAGTATCGGTAGAAGTAGAACCCGGAACCACCATCCTGAATGCCGCCCGTAAAATAGGCGGTGATTTGGTTCCCCCCGCTATGTGCTATTACAGCAAACTCCAGGGCAGTGGTGGAAAGTGCCGCGTTTGTTTAGTGGAGATTTCAAAGGGAAGTGATGCCAACCCTAACCCAATGCCTAAGCTTCAGGCAAGCTGCTGCACACCTATTATGGATGGCATGGAAGTGAAGAACATGACCAGTGCCAAAGTGCAGGACATGCGCAAAGGTGTTGTTGAGTTCCTCCTAATCAATCATCCGCTCGATTGCCCCATCTGTGACCAGGCAGGGGAATGTGATTTGCAGAACCTCGGTTTCGATTATGGTGTTGCTAAAACCCGTTACCAAGAGGAGAGAAGAACCTTCGATAAAATTGATATAGGCGATAAGATTCAATTGCACATGACGCGTTGCATTCTTTGCTATCGCTGCACCTATGTAGCCGACCAACTTACCGATAAACGTGTTCACGGAATAATGAATCGCGGAGACGCGGCAGAAATTTCCACTTACATTCAGAATGTGGTGGAGAATGAAATGAGCGGCAACATGATTGATGTTTGTCCGGTGGGAGCACTCACCGATAAAACTTTCCGTTTCAAAAGTCGTGTTTGGTTTTTAAAACCTTACGATGCTCATCGCGATTGTCCTACCTGTTCAGGCAAAACAACCGTTTGGATGTTTGGCAATGAAATATATCGTGTCACTGTCCGCAAAGATGTTTACCATGAGGTAGAGAATGATGAAAATGGCAAACCCGCATTCATCTGTAACACCTGTCGCTACGATAAGAAGGATGTAAAAGACTGGACTATTGAAGGACCACGCAAGATGGAAGGTTGGAGTGTTATCAATCAGGGGAAGTACATGAAGCAGACTGCCACAGTTGAAATTGATACCGACCCAAGAATTTTGACGGGAAGAGGTGAGGACAGAAAAGCAATCAGTATGAACGGAACGAATTTTGGTATGCAGGAAAAGGAATTAAGTGACGGTAAGTAGTAATTTTGAAAGTAAAACTTTATCCCATGTTTAAAGAAACACAGATTGTTGCTCACTTAAAAAGTAGTATTCATGCTTTAGTAGATGAAGTGAAAAGTGTTTCGCTATTAAAAAAAGTTGAAAAGGAACTTAAAGAAGATAAAAGTTATAAAAAGGATTGGTGGGATGAACTTCCGGTTGAGCAACAAAAAAGAATTTCAAAAGCATTGATCAATGCAAATGCTGGTAAGAACATGGTTTCTCACGAAGCAGCTTTAAAAAGAATTAAGCAAGCGGGTAAGAAGAAAACAGTGAAATGAAAATAAAGTGGGAAGAAAGCGCGCTGGTTCGTATGGAAAAAATTCAAGCGTATTTAGTGGAAGAATTTGGTTTGAAAGTTTCAGAAGATTTTGGAAGTAAGACAATTGAAATTATTGAAGCACTAACGCAACAACCAAACAAAGGGCAAGTGTCAACAAAAAATAAAGAAGTAAGAAAGATACACCTATCAAAAACTGTAGTTGCATTCTATACCGTCATAAAAAAGCAAGTAGTAATTCTTGATTTCTTCGACCAACGCCAACACCCAGACAAAAGCAAATATTAAATGGACATTTATTTATTCATAGAGAAGTTCGCGCTTATATTGGTAATCTTCGGTATTACTATGGGCATTGCGCTTTATTCCACTCTTGCCGAGCGTAAAGTTGCGGCCTTTATGCAAGATCGTCCGGGTCCTAACCGTGCTGGTTGGGGAGGAGTTCTTCAACCGCTTGCTGACGGATTAAAAATGTTTACTAAAGAAGATTTTATTCCCGAAACTCCGAATCGTTTTCTGTTCATTCTCGGTCCGGGATTATTTATAGTTACCGCCTTAATGACGAGCGCGGTAATTCCTTGGGGAAGTACCATTAATTTCTTCGGAAGACCCATCTCATTACAGGTTGCTGATATAAATATTGCAGTTCTGTTTGTGTTTGGAGTAGTATCTATTGGTGTTTATGGAATTATGCTTGGCGGCTGGGCTTCGAATAATAAGTTTGGTTTGCTTGGTGCAGTTCGCGCTTCTTCACAGATGATTTCTTATGAAGTTGCCATGGGGCTTTCTATCATTTCTATTTTAATGATGACTGGAAGTTTGAGTTTAAAAGAAATAACTCATCAACAACACGGCTTTATTAACTGGAACGGGGTTCCTTTCTTTTCATGGTTTGTGTTTAAGCAACCAATCGCGTTCTTAATCTTTCTTGTTTGCGCCTTTGCAGAAACTAATCGTACTCCTTTTGATTTGCCAGAGTGCGAAAGCGAATTGGTGGGCGGATATCATACAGAGTACTCTTCCATGAAACTCGGCTTCTTTCTTTTTGCGGAGTACATCAACATGTTTATTTCATCGTCACTTATCTCTATCATTTTCTTTGGTGGTTACAACTATCCGGGAATGGATGGCGTTGCAAATATGTTAGGAGCAAACGCAGCTACATTTATAGGAGTAGGAGTGCTATTTGCTAAAATTATCTTCTTTATCTTTTTCTATATGTGGGTGCGCTGGACCGTTCCGAGATTTCGTTATGATCAATTGATGAACCTTGGCTGGAAAATTTTAATTCCTCTTGCCATATTCAATATTGTGGCAACGGGAGCGGTGATTTTGTGGAGAATGTAGAATAGTGTAATTCATTTGTAAAATTATTTTCGCGCTTTTATTAATGGCAACAGATTTTAAAACCATATCGCTCTCTGGAAAGAAAAAGGAAGTATCCGAAAAGGATATGACCTTTATGGAGAAGATATATCTGCCTGCCATCGCCAAAGGAATGGGTATTACGCTTCGCCATTTCTTTAAGCCAAAAGTTACTACTCAATATCCTGAACAAAAGCGTGAGTTCTCTCCTGTATATAGAGGACGGCATATTTTGATGCGCGATGAGAATGGGGCAGAACGTTGCACCGCTTGCGGGTTATGTGCGCTTGCCTGTCCTGCCGAAGCAATCACTATGACTTCCGGTGAAAGAAAGAAAGGGGAGGAGAAACTATACCGCGAAGAGAAGTATGCAACCACTTATGAAATAAATATGTTGCGTTGTATTTTCTGTGGTCTTTGTGAAGAGGCTTGTCCGAAAGAAGCAATCTTCTTAACGGAAGATTTAGTAGCGGCAGATTACAGACGTGAAGGATTTATTTTCGGTAAGGATAAATTAGTAATGCCGAAGGAAGACACAAGACATTAGACGCAAGACAAATAACTATTAACGATTAACGATTAACGATTAACTTTTGACTCTCTACATATTTTTCTTTCTGTCTTTCGTTGCCATCTTCTGTGCGTTCATGACCGTGCTTTCCAAGAACCCCATTCATTCAGTTATCTTTTTAATTGGATGTTTCTTCGCTATTGCTGGTCATTATTTATTGCTTAATGCACAGTTTTTGGCAGTGGTTCACATCATGGTATATGCGGGAGCAATTATGGTATTGTTTCTCTTTACACTCATGTTGATGAATTTAAATGAAGAAACCGAACAGCACAAACCCGCATTGGCAAAG
>JBKJJB010000338.1:0-3564 GCA_046598235.1 Chitinophagales bacterium | reverse complement strand
TAGAATTTTTAATCGGGGGATGAACTGTAAAGATAAGGCTCCTCCCCCTACCCCCTCTAAGAGGGGGACAAATACCTTACTCAATCTTAATATAATCAATCACACTCTCCTTATCATATTTTAAAAAAGGAATATCCGACTGCGAGTAATACGTGCCGTCCTGATAAAGCGGTGAGCCAATCCATAAAAACATGTGCCTGTCGGGAATCTTCGCCATCTGTTTAGTTATCACAGCCGTTTGTTTTCCATCCAGCAGAAAACGAACATGGTCGGGATACCAATACAATTCGTAGGTATGAAAATCATTAAAGAAACTCCTGGCAATATTCTCTCCGGGAACATTCAACTGTAGGTTGTTTAAGCGGTTTACTTTATAGCCGTCTAATGTTTTCATATCACCGGGCTTTACCAGTGTATTGGCATCGCGCATGTAATCTACAATGGCGTAATTGATAAAGGCATTATCATCCCACATGGTATTTATGTTATCCTGACTGCTCCACATTTCAAAATCAATTTCGTAGGGCTGTGTGCCATTGGCATTGGTGAGATAGTGATAAGGGTTAGTGGTATCTACTCTTTCATAATCGCGTTGGTAAAGCCACAGGTTATGGATGATGCCGTTGGGCGTTGCCCAATTGGTAAACATCTGTGCAAACTTAGCGCGCACAGTAAGGTGTCCGTATTTATATGCCGGGCCAAACGTAAACTCACCCCATGTTTTGTTGTAATCGCCTCTGCTCGATTTAGGAATGCTGAGGGTAATGCCGCTGTTGTCTATTTTAAAATTCTCTTTCCGGTTTCCGTAATCGGCTTTTACAAAAGGGGCTTTGGAAATTAATCCTTTCGCAAACACATCTACGCTCCAATGCTCGCTTATAATGGCACGGTACCAGTTGCTGCAAGTATCGCACAGTTTCTTTTGCACTCTGTCTTTGGGCAGATAGATATGGTCGGCAGCGATATCATTTACTCCATCGAAATATTCATCCAGAAAAACAAACTTGAAATGCTGCGGACTTATGTATTCAGAATAATTAAAATACTTTTTGCCTCCGTTGTGCAACTCATCGCGTTTTACTTCGGCAAAGGGATTTATCTTTTTTAAATCCAGATTCTCTTTCATCAGTTCGGTGCTTTCATCGGGCAGAGCAAGCACAAGAAACTCGTAATTACCGGGGCGCGCAGGGTCGTTAGAAGGTTCGTAATCAAATTCACGCTTTGGATTCATGCCGATGGTATACGGAATTTTAACCACCGAATAGTTGTTTGCTTCAACGCTTACCTTCACCGGCTGCGATGCCCCATAGTAATTGTCGAGATACGGTTGACTGTTTAAATCCAAAGAATCATCCGTTGCATACCAATACGAAGTGTTCTGATAAAAAAGCCGCAGGTAATATGTTTTAGAAGAAGATGTTTGATTGCGGATGGTAACTTCGGCATACGCTTTATCTTTTGTAAGACAGGTATTAGGGAAACAAACTTCCGCATACTTCCAGGTGGTGCTGTCTTTGTGATACACACATTCATTGCTGTAAACGTGCGTGTACTGAAGATTGAGTTTTGCATCAAACCCAAGCGGTTTAAATTCAACAAGGTTATTATTCTGCTCTTCTGAAAAAGAATGATTCAGTTTTACATCCTTATAATACTCATTGGGCAACTGATAAAGAAGATATTTCTTATCGAAATAATTTTTGAGTGTGCGCTGCGGCTTTCCGGTATCAAGGTGCGCAACTTCTCTTTTGCAGAAAGAGAAACAGGCACATAACAGCAATAAAAAAAGAATAGGAGAGGAGAGGCATGCAATCCACCGGTTAAGCATGGTTTAAAAATAGCGGAGTTTGTATAAAAACCAATAAACCGGATGGTGCACTTATGAAAGAAAATATTAATTCAATTGGGGGCGCGGAGAATTATCTTTCAGAATCGCCTTCTTAATGATGTTCCAGTAATTGCTTTCCATGGTTCCATTTTTATAGAACCCGCGCTCCAGTAATAATTTGTGCATCATGGGCAGATTGTAGGATGGAGCACCCATGCACAAGTGATGTTCGCTGTGGTAGTTTACATGGTGCGGTGCAAAAAGAATGCGTTCAAAAAAATTAGCATACGTAGTGCGCGTATTCTGCTGCGGATTAGTGCGGTCTTCCACCATGCTGTGTTCGGCCATGGAGCGTACCCGCAAACTAAAGTTGTTGGTGGTAAGCAGCGCGCCTATCCATAATAAATACAACCAGGGTTGTCCAAACGCAAACAGAATAAAAAACAAAATTAAGTTAGCAGCAACAGGACCTGCCAGATTTTTAATAGCAGAAGAAATTATTTCAAGTATGTTTTTTTCTTTCAGCGAAATCCATTCTGCTTTTCCATTCAAAGCATATTTCAAAACCCCCAACTGCATTAGTATAACAGCAATGTTTCCTTTTATTCCTGTAGGACCAAACAAGTCGCGCAAAAACTTGCGCATCATACTTATCCTCGAAGTAGGATAGCCCATAGTCAGCGGCACATCGGGGTCGCTATCGAGACCTGTATTCATATGGTGCTGCAAATGATAAGGACGATACTTATCTACATCATGCAAAATGGGATACGCGCCAAACCAGTTGCCTACAAAGCGATTTACCTTACGGGAAGTAAAAACTGAATCGTGCGAACAATCATGCAAAATAATTGCACAGCCCAATTGCTTGCCGCCAATAATAAATAGAGAAATAATAACTGTAATTGGATTCGGGAAAAAACCAACCAGCGCAAAGGCGAAAGCAATCCAGCCCCAGGTAGTAGCAATTTCAAGAACGGCTTTCCAGTCACTTTTCTGCATAATCATTTTTATCTCATCGTTGGTGAGATATTCATGCAGTGTTTTGTTATACCATTTTAAGTGATTCTCAGCCATGTTGTTTAAGCCCGCAATTTAGTTCGATTTTGACAATTGCAATACGGCTAAGAAGAATATTGTATTACTTAACGCGTTGGTGGAGTTATTTCTTTAGGTAAATGATGCTTGTGACTTATATTCTATGGAATGTTGGAATAACGGATGGTTGAAAAAACAAGGGTATGCTGTTTTCCATTATTCCAATCATCCATTATTCCAGTGAATGTTTAATAAGAAGCTATTGGCTCGATTAAATCAATACATTAACTGCGCCAACGGGTTCTTAGTTACCCTTAATCCGCCTTCATAAACTTTCTGTAGAAAGTTTTTCCATCCATCATCCAATTAACAGAGTAGTTGCCTGTAGCCAGATTGTTTGTGTTTAAGATAACTCTATCTCCCTGCTGCTTAAAAGAGATTGTATGAAGTCTTCCTGCTGCATCATATATAAGTGGCGCAATGTCTTTGTCTGTAAACAAACTGCTTTGCAAAGTCAATTCATCTTTTGCGGGGTTTGGATAAATAGTAACTAAACTTTCTTCTCCTTCATCACCAATACCTGTAGTGGTGCATGATTTTACCACAATAGTTTCTGTATTTGAACTGCTGCAACCGCTTCCGTTGGTATAGCTGTAAGTAATAACTTTAGTTCCTGCACCTCCAGTAGCAGGATTAAA
>JBKJJB010000235.1:0-4947 GCA_046598235.1 Chitinophagales bacterium | reverse complement strand
GTCCTGACCATAAAAGGGAAAATTAATTTTACGAAGGTATCTTCAAAACCCAGCTTCATGATAGCAGACGAAAGTGTTTTTTCAAACCTATGTTCATCAAAATCAATCATGGACTGTATCAATGAATCTAAAAAGTTGCCCGGCTCACTCGTTGTATTATGAATGCTCATTATAGCATCCCTAAGTTCACCTTCACTTAATTCAGCAATCTTTGAAATCTTCATTCCATTGCGGTTAAGTGTGCCTATGTTTAGCAACAAGCGCAACTGTTCATCTGTGTAATAACGGATATTTGTATTGGTTCTTTTCGGCTTTAAAAAGTCGTAACGCTGCTCCCAAATGCGAAGTGTGTGTGCTTTTACACCTGACAAAGTCTCCACCTCTTTTATCGAATACTGCCCCATATCTTTGTCAAAATTATTTTAATATTTCTTAAACGGAATAATAATGCACTTTTAAACAAAATAAGGCACTATAAGTTCAGATACTTTTTAGAAGTGCTTAAGTTCCAGATATACTCTGTTGATAGGCAGCCCTACCACATTAAAGTAATCGCCTTCGAATCTTTTGATACCTGTTGCACCCATCCATTCCTGACAGGCATACGAACCAGCTTTGTCAAAGGGTTTGAAATTATCCACGTAATATTCAATTTCGGAAAGTGTAAACGGATTGAAATAAACTTTAGTTGTTTCTGCGAAGGCAACTTCTTTTTGTTTCGAAAGAATACAAACACCCGTGATTACTTCGTGCATTTGTCCGCTCAAAGCAGTCAACATTTCAATAGCATGTTCTCTATCGTTTGGCTTTTCGTAAATCTTTCCGTTGAGTAAAACAATAGTATCAGCACCAATCACAATTTCATTATCTGTAATTTCCTCTAGAAAAACTCTTGCTTTCTTTTGTGCAAGGTGAACAGGAATATCTGCAGGCTTCATTCCTTCAGGATGATTCTCTTCTACATTTTTTGATTTAACCACAAATTCAAAACCCGCCATGGTCATTAGCTCTTTTCTTCGAGGAGAATTGGAAGCGAGAATAATTTTCCGTTGCATGTGATTAGGCAGCAGATGGCAAGTTGAAAAAATAAAAAGCAGGTAAAGAAAGAATTCCCAGGAGCGTAATAATTTTCAATAACCAACTAATACGCACATATTGTTTTTCTTCATTGGCAAGAAACAGCAAAATAATTGCCACGATAATTGGAATAACAACAAACACCGTTAGATACGTAAATTCTTTTACCGCATGAACTTCAATAAATCTGCGCATAAAAAGAACTAATGCAACAAGAACCAGTGACAGCACTAACACAACCAGTGCCTTCCCGGCCATTTCTCCAAACTGAACAACAAACGTATTTACACCATACGCTTCATCACCTTCTTTATCTTCTAAGTCTTTTAAAATTTCACAGGCAAGTGTGATAGCGAAAACAAAACCACCATAAAATTTTACCTGCCACAGCAACATATCCAACACATAATTTGCACCCTCAAACGAAATAGTTCTTAGAAAGTTAACCTCAAACAACATCAGCAGCACAAATACAAAGCCGGTAAGTGCAGCTACCACCATATTTCCTGCCAGCGGAATTTTTTTTAGATACGCTGAATGGAGGTACAACAGCAAAACACAAATAACATACAGATACCCTATCTTGAAATTACCAGTGGTATATCCTAAGTAAAACCCTAAGCCGATTCCTGCAAAAGCAAAAAAGGCATGTAAATAGATAGCCGTATTAAGAGAAAAAAATCCTTGCACTAAAGGGCGGTGTGGTTTGTATTCTTTGTCCTGCTCAAATTCGTAATACTCATGAATGATGCTTCCTGCGGCAGAAACAAAAACAACAGACAGAACAAACAACACAAATTCAAAATTGGTGAAAGGTAACAGCGTGGTGAATAGTTTGTATTGGTGCGCAGGAACAAGCAGAAGGTAATAGAACAGCGAAAGACCGGCTGCTGTAACCAGCAGGTTATAGATGCGAATGAGTTTAAAAAAAGCAGCAACAGTTTTCAAGAGATAGCTTTTAACTATAAAACTAATGCGAAGTTATTTATGATTTTGACTTGCGGAAGCAATGATACTATCGGTAAGTATCTGATAAATTTTTTGCAGGCGTGTATCATCTGCCAGTAAAAGAAGATGCTGCTCAATGGTTTTATTATCCCCTCTAACAGCAGGTCCTGTTTGAATTTCGGAAGGTGAGGAGGTTTGAAGATTTTGAATAAAACTGAAAATAAGCGGTTTCAGAATTTCGAAACTCAGCCCACGACTCACCAACATATTTTCAGATATGGAAAAAAGATGATTCGTAAAGTTATTGGCAAATACAGCCGCCACATGAATCCATTGTCGCTGCGCTTCATCAACCGTATGAACATTCTGCGAAATTGTTTTAGCAAGAGTTTCCAACCTATCAGCTGTATCGTCATTGCTTCCCTCAATCAAAATAGGAACATTTTTGAAATCAACTTTAGAACTCTTCTTCATTGTTTGAAGCGGGTAAAAAATTCCGAAGTTCTCCGAAGATGAAGCGAGAAGATTTTTTGACTTTGTTCCCGATGTATGCGCTACTATTTTGCCGGTTACTTTCAATTGAGCTGCTCGCTCTTCTATTGCATCATCTTTTACCGCAAGAATGTAAACATCTGCATCGCTAAGATGATTAATATCGGAGGTAAAAGATGCAGCCACCGTTCGTGCCAGTTCATGCCCGGTATCATCACTGCGGTTGTATATCTGCACAATTTCATGCCCTGCCTTTTTTAAAGCAAGCGCTAGATTGGTAGCAACGTTGCCTGCACCTATAATAGAAACTTTCATGATGGCTAAGATAGAATTTCAAAACAAAAAACCCCTGACAGTTTATTGTCAAGGGTTTTATTGTGAGGTCGGAAGCGGATTTGAACCGCTGTAGCAGCTTTTGCAGAGCTGAGCCTAACCACTCGGCCATCCGACCATTTTTAAGAGGTGCAAATCTATTTAAAAAAACAATTTCTCAAACTCATAATTCTAATTCTACATATACTCTGTCAACTTGCCCTTTTAGCGGAGGGTTATGTTTGCTCACTCTTACTTTGACGGTTTCCACGTTCGGATATTTTGCTTTTACTCTGTCTAAAATTCTTTTGCAAACATGTTCAATCAGCTTTGCATGAACTTCCATTTCATTTTTTGTAAGCTGATATATCTCTTCATAATTAACTGTCTTTTTTAAATCATCTGTCTCTGCGGCTTCATCAATATTCAGATTCATATAAATATCAACTATATATTTTCCACCCAGTACCTGCTCTTCTTTATAGTATCCGTGGTGCGAGTAAAACTGCAACCCTTCTACTGCTATTAAACCCATAGCGAATTGTTTTTACGCGAAAGTATCAAAGAAGTTCTATCTGAGAAGATTCCGTTTCCCTTCTCCTACTGGAGAAAGCCTGTCCCGAATTTGTTTCGGGAGTGGTCGAAGACCGGATGAGGTGAAAATAAAATTCTTCTATTTTCGCTTTAACTAAATTAGAAGAGATGCGCTCAGATTTATACAACGGACACGATTACTATTTAATTGATGACCTTCTCACTACCGAACATAAACTGATTAGAGAAACTTTTCGGAACTATGTAAAGAAAAACCTAAGTCCGATTGTAGAAGATTACGCGCAACGCGCAGAGTTTCCTCGACACATTGTAAAAGGATTGGCTGAGATTGGTGCTTTTGGTCCTACTATTCCTGCCGAATATGGTGGTGGTGGCTTGGATGAAATATCCTACGGAATAATTATGCAGGAATTGGAAAGATGCGATGCCGGAATTCGTTCTACTGCATCTGTTCAAGGTTCGCTTGTGATGTATCCTATTTATGCTTATGGAAGCGAAGAACAGCGCAGAAAATATTTACCCAAGCTTGGCAGCGGAGAGTTGTTCGGTTGCTTCGGTTTAACTGAACCTAATCACGGTTCAAACCCTGCAGGAATGGAAACAAACTTCAAAGATAAAGGCGACCACTATTTGCTGAATGGGGCAAAGATGTGGATTAGCAATGCCCCTCTTGCAGATATTGCAGTGGTTTGGGCGAAGAACGAAAAAGGTAGAATTCAGGGATTAATTGTAGAGCGTGGGATGGAAGGTTTCTCAACTCCTACAACACATGGCAAGTGGAGTTTGCGCGTATCGGTTACCGGAGAGTTGGTGTTTAATAATGTAAAAGTCCCAAAAGAAAATTTATTGCCGAATGTAGAAGGAATAAAAGGACCGCTGGGTTGTCTCTCAACTGCACGTTACGGAATTGCATGGGGTGCTATTGGTTCTGCATTGGATTGTTACGATACTGCGTTGCGCTATTCAAAAGAGAGAATTCAATTCGGAAAACCTATTGGGCAGTTTCAGTTACAACAGAAAAAGTTAGCAGAGATGATTACCGAAATTACCAAAGCACAACTAATGGTGTGGCGATTGGGTGTTTTGAAAAATGAAAAGCGTGCAACAGCCGCACAAATCTCAATGGCGAAAAGAAACAGTTGTGAGATTGCATTAGATATTGCTCGTAATGCAAGACAGATTCTCGGGGGAATGGGAATCACTGGTGAATTTCCTGTGATGCGTCACCTTATGAATCTTGAAACAGTAATTACTTACGAAGGAACACACGACATCCATTTGCTTATAACAGGAATGGATATTACGGGGTTGGATGCGTTCAAGTAAACAGATAGATGGAATGGTGGATGGAAAATGTTTAATCCAATATTCCAACATTCCATTTATCCATTCTCTTCTCACTCTCTCATCAACACTTGAATGGTAGTGCGTGAAATCTGACGGAGAAGAATATCCTTATCTTTTGTGAGCTTATCAATAATGCCTTGATTAAAGTGGCGAATAGTGAGAAGACTTAATCCGGTATTCTGAGTAATTGTAAAATCATTTTGCAGTTGCTCCATG
>JBKJJB010000187.1:0-7388 GCA_046598235.1 Chitinophagales bacterium | reverse complement strand
GGCAGCTACTAATCTTTCTAACTGAAAACTTTCCATAATGTAGAAAAAGCCCTGTCCTTCTTTCCCTACCAGATTTGATACAGGAACTTTTACATTATCGAAAAACAATTCACCTGTATCGGAACTTTTCCATCCCATCTTCTTAAGCTTATTAGTAGTAAAGCCGGGAGTGCCTTGGTCAACCACAATCAAACTCACACCTGCTAATCCCGCGGTAGGGTCGGTTTTACAGGCAACAGTTACAAAGTTTCCATAAACACCATTGGTGATAAAAGTTTTGCTTCCATTGATGATATAGTAATCGCCTTCGCGTTTGGCAGTACAGCGCAAAGCTGCAACATCACTTCCGGCTCCCGGCTCACTGATGGCAATACTTCCGACCCATTTCCCTTCAATTGAGGGGCGCAAATATTTTTCCTTTAGCTCGTTGCTCCCTGCTAAAAGAATATGATTGGTTGCCATGTATTGATGAACGCTCACCGCGCCTGCATAACCCGCACAAGTGTTATTAGCGAGTTCTTCGAGATAAACTACGGTATGCCAAAAATCATTGTTCGTTCCTCCATATTCTTCAGGAAAGTTAATGCCGAGCAAACCAAGTTCGCCCATGCGTAAAAATATTTCGCGGGGAATTTTTTCTTCTTCTTCCCATTTATTGATAAAGGGAGCGACTTCCTTCTGCACAAAATCGCGCACTGTTTGGCGAAACATTTTATGCTCCTCATTAAAGTATTGTCCCATGGGAGAATTTTAAATTTTGAATTGTCGATTTGACTCTACCACTTACTCAATAGTGGCATTTATACCTCTGTCGGTAATAGCATCCTTCATCGGTTTTAAAACTTCGAGAGAGCCGTGCTTGACTGCGTATTTACCTTTATGATGTATGATGTATGAGCATTGCTCGGCTTGCTCAAATGTGTGCTTGCATACATCCACTAATGTATCAATAATCCAGTCGAATGTATTGACATCATCGTTGTGAAGAATGAGTTTATTTTCGAGAATCACTTCGTCCAGCAATTCAACTTCGTCCTGATGTTGTGTTTGATTAGAGTAATTCATAATGTCTTTTTCTTGTGTGTAACGAAATTAAGATGTAAAGGTTGAAATGCGAACAAAAACGTAAAGAATTTTCAACTGACTTTTATGACAAACGAGGAATTGAACTTTTCATTGTGTTTTAACATAACAACTGATTCCTTTGAAGAAAATTCAACGGGATTATGTGCTGTATCTGCACAACCAATCCAAGGCTCAACGCAAATGTAAGGTGCATTTTCCTTTGCCCATAACCCCAGATAATTAAATCCACTAAAATCTACACTGAGAGAATATAAATTGCCTTTACTGGTGATATTGACCTTTCGCGATTTCAAATCTTTAAAAATAAGTGCATCGTCTTTAAATAAGTCGCCTCTCAATAGAATGCTGTTTGAATTATCAAAAACCTTTTCCGTTCTGCCATCAAAATAACCGTTGCTGTCGATAAAATGACGTGATGAGTTTTCATTCATCTCAAAATCCAGATGGTAGTCTTCATATTTTTCACCTTCATTAAACGGAACAGCAAATGCAGGATGTCCACCTAATTGAAAATAAATAGAATTTTCATCTTTGTTTATTACTTCAAACGACACATGCAACTCATTTCCTGATAAGCGATAACCAATCAGAAATTCAAACTTATAAGGGTATACTTTCAGGGTTTCTTCAGAATCAGTAAGCAAGAAAACCATTTTCCCCTGACCCAATTCGAGCAATTTGAAATCTGATTTGCGGGCAAAGCCGTGCTTCTCCATTTTATATGCCTTTCCTTCAATCGTTATTTCATCATTCAGGCATCTGCCTATAACAGGAAATAAAACTGGTGCATGCCAGCCCCAGACTTTTTCATCGGCTTGCCATAAATGCTCGATATTGTTCTTCTTACTAAAAACAGAAGTAAGTTCAGCACCGTAATTGCGCACTTTTACTTTCAGATATTCATTTTCAATTTGATGCATTGTGCGTTGTGTCGGTGTTTTATTTAATATTCAGAATACGGATGCGGTTTATAACAAGCTAAAACTAATTTTTGTTTTGGAATAGCTTAAATATATATTCGTCATAATTTATTCACCAAAACGAAAGAATGAAAAAGTTTTTCATACTAACAGCATGTGTCGGTCTTCTATTCAATGGCACATTTGCGCAAGAACTCTCTAAAGAAGAAAAGAAAAGATTAAAAGAAGAAGTAAAGAGCTACCTGAGTGATTTAGCCGGCTATAAAGCAAAAATGCAGGACATTCGGACAACACTCGACTCTAACGATGCGGAAATTAAAAGGCAAAAAGATGATTTGGCTTATGCTGCCACTAAGCAGGCAGAACTTGAAAATAAAGTTTCTGACCTGATAAAAGAACTCGAAAGATGCCATGAAGAAAACAATATCCTGAAAGGAAATCCGGTGCCAAATGGAGATACTTCGTTGGTGAAAGAGATAATGGCTTCGATGAATAATGCACCTAAAGAAGGAACGGTTTATAAGGTGCAGTTCGGTTTATATAAAGAGTTCAGCATTAATAAATATTTTGAGCAGCCCCGCTATATCGGTTACGAAGATGTAGGCGGAATGAACCGTTACATTATCAGTTACTTTACCGATGAAAATGTAGCAATGGATTTTGTGGGTGATGTGCGCAAGATGGGAATCAAAGATGCGTTTGTTGCTAAATACATTGATGGTCAGCGGGTATATGAATGGAGTAAGAACCCTAAGTATGAGGGCAAAGCAGTACCAACCAGTTTGGAAGAAGCATTGGAAATGGATAAGAAAGGAAAGAAGGGAAAGAAGAGAAACTAAAATATCTGCTTTAAAAATTCAGAAGCGTTGGGAGAATCTCCCAGCGCTTTTTTTATTGCTTCATACTGATAAAAAATCCCAACAAGATTGCCCGATGCTATTTTACCTTCCTCTATTTCTATCTCCATCTCATTCTTCGTGATTTTAGTATGTGGACTTCTACCGTAAACCCACTCGAAGGTTCTGAATTTTTCATCTGCCAGCCTCTCAATTAAACTCCACTCATCGTTACTGAAAGTATAAACTTCGCTTGCCTGTAATTCTAAAGTCAAATATATTTTCAAATTTTCAACAGAAGAAAACTTATCAGTTACCTCGCTGATATTTATAACTGAACTTTTAACCGAACCAACTGCCTTTGTTTCAACTGTAAAATCATTTTCCTTTAAACAACTACGCAGTGTATTCAAATCAGCTTTCAACAAAATAGTTCCGTGGCTGATAATGTTTTTTCGGTTGGTGAACTGCGCACTGCCTGAAAACTTCTTTCCGTTACAGAGAATATTGTTCCGTGCATCCATTTCCGCCTTCACTCCTGCTTTGCGCAAAGCATTTACTATCGGCTGATTGAACAACTTATAGTTGTTGATTTTCTCTTCTGCAAACTTAGAGATGAATGCAAAACTTAGGTTCCCGGTATCATGATACACTGTTCCGCCTCCCGAAATTCTTCTGCACAGTTTTAGTTTGCCATTGCGCAGGTATTCAAAGTTTATTTCTTTCCAGATACTTTGGTTCTTACCGAGAACAATACTCGGTTCATTCACATAGAAAAGCACATAATCTTTCTCTTCGCAATCGGTATGGCGAATAAGAAACTCCTCAATAGCAAGATTAACATAAGGGTCGGTAGTATTTCTGTTGTCAACTAAAATCACAGGACAACGATAGACAGAAATTATGATTCGCGAAGTGCTCTTAGCTGTTGCTTGGCAAGTATTACTTTATCAATAGGCGCCACTCCCGATCGGTAATAAAGATAAGTAAACAGAATACTGGCAGCTGTAAACAGATGCCAAAGGGCATGTCCCTGAAAAATACTTTCCGGGTTACAAACGGTGTCGGTGCGGTCAAGAATCCAGATGATGGCAGCAAGCACCAGAATAGAAACTGCCGCCCACAAATAATTAGTGAAGTAATGTTCCTTACTAATAAATAATAAGTAGTAGCAACTTGTAAGAAACACAATGGTAACCAATGAAGGAAAAAGAATGTTGATGTCCACCTTAAAAAGATTATGATATATAAGATAGTTAAGCGCCACCGCAAAACCAACCATCAGCGCATGAGAACTTCTAAACTTACCTCCTAATCGTATAATAGGGAAAATCTTATACAGGTTAAACACCAATATCATTATCACAATAGAATACATACCCGCTTGGTCCAACTTTTGGAAGAAACGAGTAAGCGAAGCATGATAAAAGAAACTGCCCACAAAAAGATAAATAGCCGAAGCACCAAATAGGAGCGAAAAAACAGGATAGCGGACTAAAAAATTATCTGACTTTTTTCTTTCGGCATACTTCAAATCGTGTATGCCAAGAGTAAGTGTAAACAAGCCCACAACAAAATATCCGAGATTACTCCAGGTATTAGATGGTTGGCGCACCAGTTCATCCATGCGGTTCATTTCGCAAAAGTGAAAGGTGTTACCACTTGCAATATGCCACTGCTCCCAAAAATCTGTGTATTGAAAAAGATAATAGTAGAGTGATAGGGAGAAGGTGGCAATAACAAAAACAAATGCCGGAAGGAAAAATGCTTTTACATGCAGCCGCTCCAAATAAAAACGTGTACGCAGCACCTGCCACTTAATATGCAATTCAAACTTATTCATAATCCCTTTCTTCCTTTTACCTGTTTCCACTCGTAAATGTTTCACAGATAAACGCATGGGATCAGAAAAAAATTGTATCCAGTAATTTATTATTCTGAATGAATGCTTCGACAAGTGCAGCATGACAGCAAGTTTCAAATTTTATTATGTTTGAACGGTGAGTGCCGAGCAAATAAAAATTACTGAATGTCCGCGCGATGCCATGCAGGGCATTAAGCAGTTTATTCCCACCGATAAAAAGATTTCATACATCAACAAGCTGTTGAAGGTTGGCTACTATGCCATTGACTTTGGAAGTTTTGTTTCGCATGATATTATTCCGCAAATGGAGGACACCGCCAAAGTAATTGATGGTCTTGACCTGAGCAACACCTCTTCTAAACTCATTGCCATTATCGCCAACGAGCGCGGAGCAAAAGATGCCTGCACTTTTCCGCAGATTAACTGCCTCGGTTTTCCTTTCTCGGTTTCAGAAACATTTCAGAAACGCAATGCCAACTCTACAATTGCCGAATCGGTGGAGCGCGTAAAGAGAATAAAAGAACTTTCGGATGCTGCGAATAAAGAACTGATTGTGTATATCAGTATGGGTTTCGGCAATCCTTATGGCGACCCATATAATCCTCAGATTGTAGAACAGTGGGTGAATACGCTTGCGCCTTATGGCATCAAAACGTTTATGTTGAGCGATACTGTGGGCGTGGCAGAGCCGAAGATTATTCAGTATCTTTTCAGCACACTTATCCCTGCGTTTCCGCAGTTAGAAATTGGCGCGCACCTGCACACTGCCCCGCACAACTGGCAGGTAAAAATTGATGCTGCTTACCGCAACGGTTGCCGCAGATTCGATTCGGTGATAAAAGGCTATGGCGGCTGCCCAATGGCAAAGGATGATTTGATTGGCAACATGCCTACCGAAAACCTGCTCAACTATTTTTCGCAACAACAATTAGGCGAAGGTTTCAGCATACCTGCTTTTGAAGATGCCCTGAGAGAAGCTGCAATAGTGTTTCCTTTGCATTAATATAACATCAATGCCTTTGCTTAATGCGATGGCATTGGTCTTATATAACGGGTATGCTACTTTGCTTACCTCAAACCAAGATTTATATATTCAGCTTAGTCAGTTTGGTTGCTCAACTTGTTGATTGTGTTTACCAGCAATGTTGGTTTGGTTGGTCTGCAATATTGTCTTAGTGATGGGAAACAGAGATTTGCAGGGGAAAAACAACCAATGTTATACACCATTCTTTTTAAAACCATTGACAATAGGCACATTGACCTAATCGGGATATTCGTTTGGGGCAATACATTCCTGCCAGTATTCCATAATTGTTTTAATGGTGCTTTCTAGTTTTTGATAACTCGTGGGCTTTACAAAAAAACCCTGCACGGACATGGAGTAGGCATCTACCACCGATTTTTTATCGGCATGGGTGGTAAAAAACAAATAGGGAATGCATTTTAAAGATAGCTGCTCGTTGGTATGCACTTTATTACGCACTTCCATACCATTTATGCGGGGCATATTAATATCCGAAAGAATAAGAAAAGGGGCAATGTCGGTTTTATTCAGATATTCCAGAGCTTCGTTACCATCGGAGAAAAACACGACCTTGTTTTTGTATTTCAGGGTTTCAAATATTTCTGCTAATATCAAACGGTCATCTTCATCATCTTCAATAACTACTACGGGCCCGGTTTTATTCATACAATTGTTTTAGAGGGAAAGGATAGAATCTGCACCTGTAAAAATGGAGATAGTCGGTTCTTATTCCTTACATAATTTAGTTTAAGAGTTATATCATTCACACATCTCGGGATATTGACGATATTTTACTATACCCCATTCGTATTCGCAGAATTACGTTGTTGGCAAGTGCCTGGATATTTTGCGTTAGCCAAGCTTTGCCTCTGCGTCTATCAGCTACCGAAATTAGTTTGGGACAAGTAGTTGCCGCTTGATTGAGAAAAATTTTCTTGCAAAAAATCAGGAACCAAAACTCCGATAATGAGGACTAATCTGCCTTAGCGCAGAGTACTGAAGCAGAGATTCTGCTGACGGAAGTTGACATAGCGCTACTCCTTCTTCGGGTCAACTAAAATATTCTCCGGCTCAATAGATTCAAGGTTGAGTTTAGCAGAGATAACACGGAAAGTAGTTCTTCGGTTTTTCTGATGTTCTTCTTCGGTGCAGTTGGCTCCGTTTCCACACTTATTTACCAGCATAGTTTCACCATAACCTTTTGCAACAAGTTTTTCAGTGGCAATTCCTTTGCTTATAAAGTAATCAACCGCACTCTGCGCACGAGCTTGTGACAACTTTATGTTGTAAGCATCGCTACCGCGACTATCGGTATGCGAACCCAATTCAATGGTAAGGTCCGGGTTTTCTTTAAAGAAAATCATAATAGAATCGAGCACTAATTTCGATTCGGGGCGAAGCGTTGCCTTATCATAATCGTAGTAGATATTCGGAATCACAAGCATCTTCTGCGGAAAAATTTTATCCAACTCAATAGTTACATACAGCGTAATGATGCTTGAATCCTGATTGCGCTTGCCTTTTGTGGAAACAAAACCGTTGTTGGTGAGATAGCCGTTTTTACTTGCAGTAATTTTATAATCTGTTTCTGCCTGCAATTTAAAAGCAAAGCCGCCAAGCGTGTCATTATAACCCGAAGCAATCACTTTGTCATCGAG
>JBKJJB010000155.1:0-8148 GCA_046598235.1 Chitinophagales bacterium | reverse complement strand
ATGGCATTGCCCTTCGGGATTATTCATTCTCCTTTTCCATTTCACTAATAACTTGCATTGTTTGGACTGAAACGGTGCAAACTTTTTTCAAAAGCTCTATTACTTCGGCTTTGTAATCTGCAAAGCGGTAAGTGTTGAATTTTTCTGCAATGGTCGGGTCTTTGGGTTTGCTTTCTTTGTATTGGTCTAAAACCCATTCTAAAGCAGAGCGGTTGCCTAATTTGTACTCCCATGCTGTTTTTGGAATACCGCTGAGTGTTGTAATGCCATCTATAATAATTTCACCGGAAATTTTATCTGCTTTCAGTTTTGCTTTTTCGAGCAACTCACTTTCGGCTTTCGACAAAGCAATTTCAAACATTTTATCAAACTGTTTTAGTTCAAACGGTTTAATCTGCTCATAGTCAATATGCAAATCCATTAGTTGTTTGCCCCAATTGCCCCACTTAAAAAAATCTTTATAGAAAGGTATGCGCGGAAACTCGCGCTTTAAATTCAATTCGTATTTTTTGCGGTAAGCGGGGTTATGCAAAACAGCATACACGTAATTAAAAATGTCTTCTTTCTTAATTTTCTTAGTGCCGTATTGTTTTGTGAATTGATTTAACCCCCAGTCGGTAATGTTTTCTATTCGGTTGCCACCCTTATCATATCTCACAAGTGAAAAAACTCTACATCCATTAGCAGCAGGACTTAAAAAGTTTAAATCTGTAAATTCTCCTGTAGCTAATATTGAAAAAGGTTTATCAGTGCCAAGCCCCATCGTTGCAAAAGCCGAATTTTTATCGCTAAAAATTTCATTTATTCCGCTTATCTCGTCTATGAGTAAGTCAGAATTGTAAATCAACGATTTAATGAAGGGTCTATAGTTTACTACCTGAATTTTTTCAGAATCAAAATTTTCTCTTCTCCCTTGCTCAAATCTACGTTTCAGATTTCTTGACCATTTAATTTCCTTATTAAAATCGTTAGAAGCGTTTGCTTGATTTAAGAAGTTAGTTAGGTGCTTTATTTTATTACTTAAATCAGTTCGTGAAAAATCAATTACCCATTCATCTCGATTTGTGGATGCACCTAATGAAAATTTTTCGAACAAAACTTTTTTTGTCAAACCGGCTTTAGCTTGTTTACTGCATAACGGCAATAGACTTTCAAAATCATTATCGGCAATATTTATCCAATTATTGTTTTTGTCGGGTGTTACATTTTCAAAACCAATTTGTTTCAGATGATTTTCAGTAAACCATTGCAGCTTTTGTTCTTTGCGCCAAAAGTCATCTAAGGTTACATACTGTATTTTGCATTTAGCGTTATCGCGCTTTAGCTTCTTTACCAAAAACATAATAGCAACACCGGTTTGTATGCCAAACACATTATGTCCTGTGCCGCTTATTTTTGGGTTGGCGCGCACATCGCTTTTGGTGTCAATAATATAGGCGTAATCAAATTCATCTTGTACACATCTACGAAAGCCGTCAAAAGTCCGGCTATCAATAAAACTGCGGTTGGTTATAAAAGCAATTACTCCGTTGTTATCTAAGCGGTCAAAAGCCCAGCGGTAAAAACGCGCATACATATCGTACACTTTTGTTTTTTGCGCGGTGCTGTATTTTATAAACGTGTCTTTTATTCGCTTATCAATTTCGGGGTACTCGCGGTTTTTGTTGTTATCGTTTTCGTTTTGTTGGTTGGCATTGTAAGGCGGGTTGCCAATTACCACAGCAATTTTTTTGTTGTTCTGGTTCTTTATCCGCTTGCTGTTTTCTTCGGTAAAAGGGGCAAACAAATCTTGCTGTTTTCCTCTGTAAGCAAAACCCATATTGTCGAGCGTATCTACAAAGCAGAGGTTTTCAAACTCGGCATACTGCCCTAATTTTTGTTTGTAGGTAAATTCAATATTGAGGTTGCTTATGTAGTAAGGGAGAATAGCCACTTCGTTGGCGTGCATTTCATTTTTGTATTTGTATTCTAACTTGTCTTTTGCGAAGTAGTCAATCATATCGCAAATGAAAGTGCCGGTGCCGGTGGCGGGGTCAAGAATTTCAACGCCCTTATCTTGTAAGTATTTACCAAAGTGTTTATGCAAAAGAAAGTCGGTGCTTTCAATCATAAATTTTACAATTTCGTTAGGCGTGTAAACTACTCCTAAGCGGTCGGCAGCTTTGGGGTTATAGCTTTTGTAAAACACTTCGTAAACGGCTTTTAAAAACCGTTGCTTTTCGTGGTGGTCGGCAATACCTGCACCGGTAGCGTTTATGGCTTGGTAATAATGTTGCACAGAGCCAAGCGTATTCTTTCTTGTTGAACCGGTAAAGAATGTATTAAGAACGCTTTCGAGTTGGTGCGCAATATTGTTTTCGCGGTGAAATTGTGTTTCGTCAAAAATGGTATTGAAAATATCTTCAGTAAGAATGTGCTGAATCATCATTTCCTGCACATCTTCTTTTGTTACATCGGGGTTTATGCTTTCCTGGCACAGCTTTAAAAACTTGTTTCGCTCCGCTACATACTTGGGGTTAGTCTTTTCCTGTTGGTTAATTAGTTCGTGCAGTGTGTCGGTTACTTTCGGAATGTCCTGTTTAAACAATTCAATAGCGGTTCGAAAACTTCTTACTTCCGGTCGCTCGTAGTTAATGAACTTGCTTATGCAACGGTCAAGCGCGGTTGCATCTTTCATTTGCACCCTATCTTGCTCTACTCCGTTTTGATATAAAACGGCTGTGTTGCTATCCTCAAAAAGTATGTTGTCTTTCGGATAGTCTTTAGCGAACTTCTTTTTTATCTCTTCGTTTATATCGTCCGCTTCGTCTTTGCTTTCCCAATAACCCCAATCGAGGCGAAGGTTATCTTTTAGCGTTCCGTCCGGTGTTACATTTTTTCCTCTTGCTGTTCTAATGGTAATTTCAGGAATAAGCATCAAACCTTTTTGTTTGGCGTATTCATTCAGCAGGTTATAAAAAGCGTTTCGAATAGCAGTTTCTTTCTTAGAACCGCCAAACTGAATTACTTTTTCTACTTCTAATTGGTAATTGTGTATGGAGTGTAAACTCATTTAGTTTGTTTAGAATCCTCTTAAATTTAAGAGGGTTTTAGATAACTTTTTTATCTTTGAGCCGTTCAACTACCAAGTTGATAAATTAAGCCTGTCCTACTTGAAATACTGCTTCATGCAGTGGAAGGGTATCCTTCTTAGGGTAACGATGGGCTTAATTTATTTTTAGCAGTTAAAGGGTTCTTTTTAGTGTAATAGTGCTTATTACCTGTATGATTTGCTAAATCATACAAATCTACCACCCACTCGATTTTTTCTTTAATGTAATCATAAAAGCGGTCTTCCCCCTTTTCAAAAACCCTTTGTATTGTCCAACAGAAGTAATCGGCAATATTCAGTAACGGCTCTTTTTGCTGGGTTTGAACATTGAAAACAATTTTCGTTTGTACCGCATGTTTCGGATTATCTTTTCGAAAACGTGTTGTAGCTTTTGTGAGTGCCTTTTCTAAGTAAGTGTTTTCGGTGCTGTTCTTGCGGTGTACTAAATTCAAAACCAATCTCTGCTGAGCATAGAATTTATCTTTCAATAAATGAGAAAGTAAATCAGCATAAAATTCATTCCCTTTTGCATTGTGCTTCTTTTCGTAAAGTTCGGGAATCTTCCTTCCAACAACTGCCTCAAATTTGCAATCTGTTTTTTTGATGAACTCAAAAAATAGCTTTCGAACTTCCGGGATATCGTCCGAGCCATGAAAGTAAAAACCGCCTGTTATTTTCTTTTTATTGATGCTATGAATTTTTGAAAAGTAAGCATCTGTTTCAATCTGCTTTTGAAGTGCGCGAATATCTTTTCTCAAAACATTCAAATCGGAGTTGAATATAACAGCGCCAAGAATAAAACTATTTGAAACCCCACCTGTACCGATAAGGTTTACTTTTCCTTTCCCGAAAAAAGTAGTGTCGCCTGCTTCGTCTAAAAACCAATGTGAAGTATTTGTTTTCTGCTCGCTCATATTATATGCACACAAGGCGCAATGTGACAAAGCTAAATAAGGGGAGGAATAAGCAAAGCGAAATGAAATGATTTCTACAAAAGAGAAACGGACGTATTTAAAACAGGACTTTCGAAAACTTTATGTATTCCGGTTAAACAACAAATCTTCAAATGTTTTTTTGTCTTTCAAGTATTCACTTAGCTCACTTTCTTCGTACCTTAAAAATAAATCACTTGAAAAATTGGTGCCTAACTTTATATAATAATAGTACTGTGCATTACCCGGGAATGCTTTATTAGGTACATCGGAGTAACAATCTAAGTATTTGATTGCGTCAATTTTTTACAGCAAAGGTTTCACCCTCTCTTATTTGAAATTTGTAATTCTCACTTTTTGCATCTAAGTATTTAATCCAAAGATTATTTATTATCTCAAACTTTTTGTTGCCTTTGCTACTAGTTGCCATGATTTAGAATTTTGAATAGGCAAAGTAGGAAATTCTTTACAGTAGGCAAACAGGTATTTAAAGCAGTTCGATGGCTTTATCTAATTCGGCATTTTGAAAGCTATCCAAACAAACCTGTGTTATTTCTTCGGTTTCGTGTCTTAATAACTCACTGATTTTTGTAGTAGAAACCCCTTTGTATTTTAGAATTGTTGCGGCTGAGTGCCTTGCAACGTAAGTAGTAAGGTTTTCTTTGATGCTACATTGTTTCGCAATTTCCTTTAAATCTTTGTTTGTATTCTGCACTCCACTCCCATTCCTGAATCTTTGCTGGAGAATACGGTTGCGATATTATTCAGATACACACAGTATCTGTACATAAACATCTCGGGGAAGAGTAGCTAACCGTATATCTTTACGGGAGATTAAAAGCGTCTGAAAAGCTTCGGGGTGATTAGAATCGGCAAGCATGAAAAAAAACCGGTCATCGGTGGGCTCTTCTTTCTTACTTTCTTTAGGCACTACAAAACCTGCTTTGGCTAATTTGAATTTGTCCGTTATATTTTCCTTTTGATTATACTCCACTAATTCCTCCACCTCTTTAGCAGTGGGTATCCTGAAGCCCAAAGGACAAACATTTGCGGCATATAATTTATTTGTTCCTGCCGGTTTAAAAGGGTCTTTGTTAAACGCGTTCCAGTTGTAGTAAAAGCCGCTGGCTGTTTTTAAGCATACGGCTTCATCTTTTATATTGGTAACCAAGGGCTCTGTTAGCCAAAAATGTGCCCCTGCCGAAACAGTAGAAAAAGAGTAGTTGTTCTTTTTGTCTATAACCGTAGTGGGTGTTTCGCCTGAGATAAAACCAATCGCAGTATCGAGTATAGGGCGGTTATCGCAGCGGTCATTCAGGTTAGAAATACGCAAAACATATTTTTTCTTTTTATCATAATTCAACGGCTTTTTGATAAAGAGTTTTTTACCTGACGTGATGCTTATAAAAGAATCTGGAAATAACACAGAAAGGTATTTTGCTGTATCTTTTAATAGTACTTCGTTACCCGAAAAAAATTGCTGAACACTGGATATAGCCGGCTTATCAAATGCAGGGATACAGTCTCCGCACAGTTCGTACCAATAGTTATTGGAAAAATAATTAATGCATCCGGTAGTGCTGTTCAGTACCACATACCCGTTATTAACCAGCACTAATTTTTTTATTTCCTGAGTGCTTAAACTCGGAAGCTCCTGATTTTTTAAAGTTGCTCCCTGATTCAGTAGTGTTGCAATATTCTTAAAGTCGTTCTGAGAATATGTTACAGAATAACACCATAGATGGAGCAGAACAAAAAGCAGTTTCTTCATCATTCAATTAATTATCACGGTGAAGTGCTTCCCATATAGGTGCCACCATTAATATTTGTAATAGAGCAGCCACCACCGTTCCCCCGAAGTGCATAACCAGCAGCCCCGCCCAATCCGAATGCCCCGCCCGATGATATAAATGAACCGCAGGTAGTTCCATTTCCATTGGCACCTGTGGCACCCCAGTTTCCGCCATTGCCACCGCAGCCTCCATTGTAACCGCTATAAAAACAACCGCCACCCGAATTTCCTGTACCGCATCCCCCAGTTCCTCCCGTAGCAGCCGTACCCGCATTACCGTTATTAGCACTCGCACCTGCACTTGTGCAGCTTGTGCAGAAAGTGCCACTTGCCTTTTGTCCACCTGAAGTAGCTCCTGCGCCTCCGTTACCACCAGGTATTCCTCTACCTCCTCCGCCTCCACCTCCACGCGCTCTACAACCACCCGAACCGCCTCCACCTCCACCTCCGCCTCCGGCTATAATTCCTGTATTAATTACTTCTACTTTTACCACTGCACTTGAAACTATTGCATCGCCTCCTGCTTGTCCATCACCAGCATTGCCGTCACCCGAACAACTCGCATCACTTTCCTGTGCACCATAAGCACCGTTTCCACCGCCTCCCATAATAGTACCGTTATTATAAAGAGTTACTTCTGACCCACCGGGTAAACCGGCAAAAGTTAATGCCGTTCCACCTGTGGAAGAAGCTCCAAGAGATACACCTGCATTGACAAACACACACCACTTTTTAGCCACACTTGGATTTCCTACTTGCGAATTAAAATTGTTGCCGTTGCTGCTAGAAGAATAGACATATACATCTTCGCACAACTTACATAAGCTATTCCAAAATCCCGCTCCTCCCCCAATAGTTGCTCTGGTATCCCACCATTCGAAGCAGTCATGCTCTGTGTTGTAAATCAATAAACCTTCGCGGGCATTGCTTACCACAATAGCATCTCGTTGAGCGGTAGTCATTCGCGGAACCATAAAGCCCTTAGAGGTAGATTGCAAATCTAATACGGATGACGCATCGGGAGTACTGTTCAACGCACCTGTTGTATTCGCTCCAATTGCTACTCCCCCACCCGAAGCATTATCAATATCCATCAAAGAATTTGTTCCTGCAGCGTTACCTCCTCCCTGATCTGTATAAAATTTTATAGGTGCTGCATTAGTGGCAACACGAATGTAGTTGCCAGCTACTTGAGAATACAGACCTAAATCGCTGGTAGCATTTATTTGTGTAGGTCCTCTTTGAATCACCCCATTGGCTACATTCATTCTGCCATTGATATCCAACTGCTGAATTGGTATTGTTTGATTGATTCCTACTCTGGTATCATCTCTTACAAACAACATTGAACTGCCTGCTGAGTTTTGAATATTTAAAGATGAAGTGGCGGAGGTACTTCCTATGCCGCGCACAGTTAATCGGCTATCAATTTGTCCGGCTGCTGTAAATGTCCCACCGATGCCTACATTACCAGTAGATTGAACACGGATACGTTGTGTAGTAGTTGTACCCACCACCCAATCCTGACCGGTGATAGTTCCAATCCAATTATCTGTAGCGTTGATAAGACCTGCGGCACTATATGCAGGTGCGGTAATTCCTGAATTTCCTAACAACTTCCAAAATGTTCCGTTGCCATCTGATGGAGTCCAGTTGGTTCCGTCAAACCATAAAACCTGCCCGGTCAATGGAACAATAGTTGTAATACCAATTCCCTGTAAACCCACAACGGTAGGATCGGGATAGGTTCCACTCAAATCACCTCCAGCAGGTCCTAATGGTCCGGTTATACCCGTAGCACCTGTTGCGCCTGTAGCTCCGTCAATTCCATTTGCTCCTGTGGCTCCTGTAGAACCAGTTGCTCCATCAAGTCCATTCGTTCCGTTGATGCCATCTGTGCCATCAGCACCTGTTGCGCCTGTAGCTCCGTCAATCCCATTTGTTCCTGCGGCTCCTGTAGAACCCGTTGCGCCATCAACACCATTTATTCCGTTGATGCCATCTATGCCATCAGCACCTGTTGCGCCCGTAGCTCCGTCAATTCCATTTGCTCCTGTGGCTCCTGTAGAACCAGTTGCTCCATCAATACCATTTATTCCATTGATACCATCTATACCATTTGCTCCTGTTGCGCCCGTGGCTCCGTCAATTCCATTTGCTCCTGTGGCTCCTGTAGAACCAGTTGCTCCATCAATACCATTCGTTCCGTTGATACCATTTATTCCGTTAGCACCTGTTGCACCCGTAGCACCGTCAATTCCATTTGCTCCTGTGGCTCCTGTAGAACCAGTTGCTCCATCAATTCCATTTGCTCCTGTGGCTCCTGTAGAACC
>JBKJJB010000308.1:0-11833 GCA_046598235.1 Chitinophagales bacterium | reverse complement strand
TGCTCAACTGGTTCGAAATTGCTGTGAGCGATTTTGAGCGCGGAAAGAAATTTTACGAAACTATTTTCGCCTGCTCTATTCCGACCATGGATTTTGGCGGATTGAAAATGGGCATGCTTCCGTCTGACGAAGGCAAGGTAAGCGGTGCGCTTTGCTGTGGTCCCGATTATAAGCCCTCAATGGATGGCTCTCTGATTTACCTGAATGCTAATCCTGATTTGAGCGAGGTACTGAACCGCGTGGAGAGTGCAGGAGGGAAAGTCATTCTCGCTAAACGAGAAATTTCTCCCGAGTGGGGCTACATGGCTCTTTTTGTTGATAGCGAAGGTAACCGCATGGGGCTGCACTCAAACAAATAATCGTTCAAAAAATTTATGTCATTAAAAATTCTGATGGTGTGCCTCGGCAACATCTGCCGTTCTCCTATTGCACATGGCTTATTAAAGCACAAAGCAGATGCACTCAGGCTCAATTGGGAAATTGATTCTGTTGGCACATCAAACTGGCACGAGGGTGAACTGCCCAACGAAAACTCTATTAAAGTAATGAAGAAGCACGGCATTGATATAACCTATCAGCGTTCGCGTCCGCTTCGCAGAAAGGATATGGAGCACTTTGATGTTATTTATGTAATGGACAAAAGCAACTACAAAGATGTAACCGACATGGCGAAGAGCGAATTTGAAATTTCGAAAGTGCGCTTAATTATGAATGAAGTTACGCCCGGCAAAAACCAACGCGTCCCCGACCCATGGGGCTTGAGCAAACAACATTACGAGGAGGTTTATAAAATGCTGGATAAAGCGACCGATAAGATACTTGAAAAATATAGTTGATTTCCTTTCTTATTTTGGACAAATTTGCAATTGAATTGCAAATCTGTCCATATTTAAATTTATATTTGCTGCATGATTAGAAGAGAGCTTACGGCAAAAATTAAATTTCTGTACAAGAAATTTCCTGTTCTCTTTTTAACCGGACCAAGGCAGTCAGGCAAAACAACTCTGCTGAAAAACGAATTTCCAAAACTACCTTACGCTACATTAGAAGACCCTGATACACTTTCGCTTTCGCAAAACGACCCACGCGCCTTCTTAAACAGTTTTAAGAAAGGCGGAATTTTAGATGAGGCACAGCGTTCTCCACAATTATTTTCTTACATACAAGGCATAGTTGATAATGATAAAAGCAAACGCTTTGTACTTTCTGGTTCGCAAAATTTTTTATTGTCGAAGCAAATTTCTCAATCGCTTGCGGGAAGAACCGGTGTGCTTACGTTGTTGCCTCTTTCGGCAGGTGAGTTAAATGCGGCACAGATAAAAACAAAACCCTGGAATGAACTGGCTTTAAAAGGATTTTATCCGCGAGTATATGCCGATAAAATTCCGGTACAGGATTTTTATTCCTCGTATATCCGAACGTATGTTGAACGCGATGTCCGGCTTACGCTTAACATTGGCGACTTAAAATCGTTCAATTCATTTCTAAAACTTTGTGCCGGCAGAGCAGGGCAAATTTTGAATTTAAGCTCGCTGGCGCAAGATGCTGGCATTAGCGTAAACACTGCCAAAGCGTGGATTTCGGTATTAGAATCAAGCTATATTATTTTTTTGTTGCAACCGCATTTTAATAACTATAATAAGAGGTTGATTAAAAGTCCGAAACTGTACTTTTATGATACCGGCTTGCTTTGCAATTTGTTGAGCTTACAAAAGCCACAAGATGTTTTGCAGCATTATATGAAAGGTGCCATTTTCGAAAATTTGGTTATTGCTGAGCTTTTAAAAACGAGATACAATCAAGGTAAGGAAACAAACATTTATTATTGGCGTGATAAAACAGGTAACGAAGTAGATTGTTTGTTGCAAAGAACTGCTTCTGTAATTGAAGCCATAGAAATAAAAGCAGGCGAAACATTCAATTCTGATTATTTTAATGGTTTGAAGTATTGGAGTAAATCGAGCGGACACAAAGCGAAGAATTGTCACTTAGTGTATGCAGGTAAAAAGGAATTATTATTAGAAGCCGGATACCTACATGCTTGGGAAAACCTGAAAGACATTACACAGTTAGCCAAATAATTTTTTGGACAGATTTGCAATTGAATTGCAAATCTGTCCAGTTTCGTAAAATAGAATATGATTAAAATAAAACCTTCTTTGAGCAAAGGCACTCGCGATTTTCTGCCAAGCGAAGTTGCCAAACGCAATTACATTTTCGATACCATTAAAGGTGTTTTCCGCAAATACGGTTTCGAACAAATTGAAACGCCAGCTATTGAACGGTTAGAAACACTTACCGGAAAATATGGAGAGGAGGGTGATAAGTTGTTGTTTAAGATTTTGAATAGCGGAGATTATCTGAAGGATATTCCAAAAGAAGAATTGGCAACTGGCAATTCCCAGTCGGCAACAAAATACCTTTCTGAAAAAGGTCTTCGTTATGACCTTACTGTTCCTCTTGCACGTTACGTTGTGCAGCACCAAGATGATTTAGCTTTTCCCTTTAAACGTTTTCATATTGGTCCGGTTTGGAGAGCCGACCGTCCACAGAAAGGACGTTACCAGGAATTTTATCAATGCGATGCAGATGTGATTGGAAGTACTTCGTTATTAAATGAAGCTGAATTGATTCTAATTTATCTCGAAGTGTTTGACAAATTAGGTATTGATGTGACTATTAAATTTAATCACAGAACTATATTGAAGGCATTAGCAGATATTGCTAAAATGAGTGTGGTGAAATTTTGCAACATTCTTGATAAGGCAGACAAGATTGGCATAAACGGAGTCTTTGAAGAGTATAATAATGAAGGAATGTCAATAAATGTTCAAGAAAAACTTCATTCGGTATTTGCAAATTCAAATCCACATCAAATAAATGCTTTTGAAAATTTATTCAATGGTGGTTTAATTTTTGAAGATGGAACGAATTTCATTCACAATGAGGGGAATCAAGCAATTCTTGATGCGATGAAGATCGAAAACTATGTAAGAAGTATTACCCGCGAAATCAAACGTGTTAAAGTACAGTTTGATATTTCTCTCGCACGTGGCTTGAACTATTATACCGGATTAATATTAGAAGTGCGAGCTAATAATGTTCAGATGGGTTCTCTCGGTGGTGGTGGTCGCTACGACAACCTTACCGAAATGTTTGGTGGGCAAAACATGAGCGGTGTGGGAATCAGCTTTGGTATTGAGCGCATTTATGATGTAATGGAAGAATTGAATTTATTTCCCGATACTATTTCTCAGGGAGTAAAAGTTCTTTTTGTTCCCCGTGATGCAAGTGCTGAGGAGTTTACTTTTCAGCAAGTTCAAAAACTGCGCGATGAAAATATTTCAGCCGAAATATTTTTGGGCAATGTGAAAAAGCAAAAGCAATTCAACTATGCCGAGCAAAAGAACATTTCTTACCTAGTTGAAGTAGGTGGAAACGAGATAGAGTCAAAATTATTCCGGCTTCGCAATGCAAAAACCCGTGATACCGAAAACGATTTAAGCATCGAACAAATAATAGCGAAGCTGAAATGAGCATCTTCAAAATCACCAATCAATCCATCACTTTAGATGACCTCCGCAGTTTTCTTTCTGCGAACAGCAAGATTGAGTTGAGTGATGAATCGAAAAACAAGATTGAATCGAACCGAAAATTCTTAGAAAAAAAAATAGCCGAACCAGGTGCGCGCTATTATGGTATTAATACGGGCTTTGGTGCGCTACACGATATTGAAATTCCCAAAGACCAACTCGAACAATTACAGGAAAACTTAGTAATGAGCCACGCCTGCGGCATGGGCGATGAAGTAAAATCAGAAGTGGTAAAGTTGATGATGTTGCTGAAAGTAAAAGGATTGGCGCAGGGATATTCAGGAGTTACAATTGAAGCAGTCGAAAAGTTAGTGGAGCTATTCAACAAAGAAATTTATCCTGTTATCTGGGAAGTAGGTTCGTTGGGTGCTTCAGGTGATTTGGCTCCGCTGGCTCATCTTACTCTTCCGCTTATCGGGAAAGGAAGTGTGCGCTACAAAAATGAAAAGCGAAACTCAGAAGATGTTTTAAAGGAGTTGAAAATTTCTTCCATCAAATTAAAAGCAAAAGAAGGTTTGGCTTTTTTAAACGGGACTCAGTTTATGAGCGCGTGGGGATGTTATTCGTTACTCGAAGCAGAGCGTGTAGAAAAATTAGCTGACTTTACAGCCGCAGCTTCGCTCGATGCTTTCGATGCACAAACAAATCCTTTTCATCCCGCTATTCAGAAAGTACGCAATCATAAAGGACAAATTGAAAGCGCAGAAAATGTTTTAAAATTTTTGGAGGAAAGCGAAATTGCGAAACAGCAAAAAGAAAATATTCAAGACCCTTATTCTTTCCGTTGTGTGCCGCAAGTGCATGGCGCAGTAAAATATGCTATTGCCCAAGTTCGCGATGTTTTTGAAAGAGAAATAAATGCAGTTACCGATAATCCGTTAATCTTCGAAGAAGAAAATCTGATTCTCAGCGGAGGAAATTTTCATGGAGAACCACTCGCCATTGCTTTAGATTATCTCGGCATTGCAATGAGTGAACTGGCAAGTATCTCCGAGCGCAGAACTTTTCAATTGATTTCGGGCAAAAGAAATCTTCCGAAATTTTTGGTGGAAGATTCAGGGCTGAATTCGGGATTGATGATTCCGCAATACACTGCGGCTGCAATTGTTTCGATGAATAAGCAACTCGCCACACCCGCCAGCGTAGATACTATTACTTCGAGTGACGGTCAGGAAGACCATGTAAGTATGGGCGCAAACGCTGCAGTAAAAACTTACAAGATTGTTTACAACATCGAGAAAGTTTTAGCCATAGAATTTATGACTGCCATGCAGGCACTTGATTTCCGCAAGCCGCTCAAGAGTTCTCCTTTGATTGAAAAAATAAAATCGGATTACAGAAACATTGTTCCGTTCTATGATAAAGACCGTGTAATTTATGATGACATTCAGGTAACGGTTGATTTTATGCGTAAGATAATTTTTGCTTGATAGAGCAAGACGATATAGCGAATGTTATTTCGGTTTTATGCGGGTATAAATTTCTTTAAGTTTATACACTGCTTTCTTCAAAAAAGTCTGTTCACCTTCGGTGAGCCAAATAATCAGGTGGTGGGTAAACCACGAATTCATAGTATAAAATCCACGGTGATACATTCCATCCCGCTTGTCAATTCCATCCTTTTGAAAAATGGCAATGTTACGCAGGGGAGATTCTATTAATTTATAATCGGGTCGGTTATTTTTTATAAATGAAATAACAAGTTGCGTGGACTGCATCCACGTATCATGAAACATAAAATATCCGCCCTGCTCAAGCAGAAAATCGGTGTAATAGAAGTCCACAAAAATTCCATCGAATTGATGATTGCCATCGATAAAAACGAAATCAAACTTCTCTTTCTTTTCAAGTAATCGCGGAAGAACCGTGTGCGAAAACTCTTCCTGAAAATTCAACAATGAACCAAATCCTGCTTTTTTAATATTGTCAGTTCCGCCATACTTATAGTTTCGCTGAAACGGATCCATTACAATATGCGTCTTGCCGGTAGCAGCCATAATTGCAATAGCAGACTTCCCGTATCCGCAACCGGTTTCGGCAGTCTTGCTTATGTTCTTTTGCTTTACGAATTCATAAATGAAACGCGCTTCCGAATCTTTAATGGGGGTAGATTTATTCGTTTCAGGAACTTCAATAAGTTTTAATAACTCGTCAATTCTCTCTGACATACAGGTTGAAATTTCGGGCGAATATAGAACTCTTCAAAGATTATCATCTATAGAAACTTGAGGGGATGAAAGCGATTGAGAAAGCAAATCGTTGTCAGGATAAATAGTGTTTCCTGATAGTTTCCAGGTGATGAGAATTGTGGTAAATAGTAAAGTATGCCAGTTCGCGCACTGTTAGCAAACCCAAAATAGGATGTGCAATTTGGTACTGGTCTAATTGCTCATCGCTCCATTTTTCGGAGAGTGCCTGCACTAACTTTTTGCCTTCAGCATTTAATTTATCAGTGAGCATCTCCTTTTTATAATCGGCTTTTCTGGGAACATACAAGCCCGTAGCCTGCGCGCCTCCTTCCAGTTTTTTGTGATAGTTATCTACTACTTTGGTAAATCCATGCGAAGCGCGTTGAGGCTTTCCGTAGAGCACTACGTGCAGAAATTTAGGAAGTTTAAACGCAAGCGAAGTCATTTTAGTAGCATTCACTAAATGCTGAATGTTTTCAGCGGCTGTCCACTTGTTTTCGCTTGACACATTAAACTTATCATCGCTTACCGACATGCCTGCCGAGCAAAGCGAATTAAAGCTCTCGCCCAATTCTGTAATTATCTGGTCTTTAGATTTTATCACGATGTTAAGTTAAGCATTATTCAAAATTACAGAGCAACATTTCCACAACTTATCAGCCGTTAAATCCCAACTAAAATTTTTGATTTGAGTTCTTCCTTTCTCAATCAGTGAATATCGAACCGATGAATCTTCATACAACTTTTTCATGGCAGAAGAAATTTCTTCTACTGAATTTGGATTTACCAGCAACGCTGCATCTCCCGCAACTTCGGGCATTGAAGTAGTATTTGAAGTAATAACCGGAACCTCGCAACTCATTGCTTCTACAATCGGAATGCCGAAGCCTTCGAAAAGAGAAACATAAACCATAGCAAAAGCAGAAGCAACAATTTCTCCCAATTCATTGGGAGGAACATGACCGAGAAATTTCACTTCGTTTTTAAAATTCATTTGCGAGTGTGCTTCATCTACATCATTAAAGTTCCATGCTTTTCTTCCTACAATTATCAATTGATAATCTGAATTTGTTTCTGTTTTAAATTTTTCAAACGCCAACAAAAGATTCTTCACGTTTTTACGAGGATGAATAGAGCCAACGTAGATGAAATAATTTTTGCCTTCTGAACATTTCTTTCTCGTTTTATACTTCACATCTTCACTTGCCGGCTTATAAACTTCTTTTGCTCCATTGTAAACCACATCAATTTTTCCAGCAGAAACCTTGTATCGCTTTACAATATCCTGTTTCGAAAATTCTGAAACAGTTGCAATGCGTTTTGCTTTTTGAGCATAGCGAGGCATGAAATATTTTAAGTAATTGCGAATCAGAAAAGGAACGTTATCGGTAAAATGCTCATAAGCCAAATCGTGCATCACCAACACTTGCGAAACTTCAGATTTTAAACAACCGTAACCATCAGTAGAGATGAACAGTTCGGGTTTATTTTTGTTCAACCAGCCAGCCACAGAAATCTCGAACCACCAATACCAAAAAAATGGATGCCGCGCCTGCGGAAAAAGAACCACCGGCTTTACATTTTCGGAGAAAATAAATTCGGAATCAAACTCGCGGTCAAACAAAAAATAGAAATCAATTTCGGGATGCGACCTTGTGATTCGTTTGAGAGATTCAAAAGTGAACAAGCCGATGCCTTCCAATTTATTTTTAATTAGAAAGCGCGTATTGACCGCTATGGCTTTTCGCTTGCTCACAAGAACCTTTTAGCAATAATATTACTTTTAAGCGTTGTAGTTCACCATGCGGAAAAAGTTTGCCACCAACCTTATTTTTCTTTTTACAGCCAATCTTTTGGTAAAGCCATTTTGGATTTTGGGCATTGACCGTGTGGTTCAGAACCAAGTAGGCGCAGAGGTTTATGGAACTTACTTCGCTGTTTTCAATTACTCTTTTCTCCTTTCTATCATTCTTGATTTCGGCATCAATAATTTTAATAGCCGCGCTGTTTCAAGAAACAATAAACGCTCGGGAGAATATTTATTGAACCTGATGATGCTCAAGCTTTTTTTGGCGGTCATCTATTTTGCCTTAACTTTTATTACTGCGCTTTCTACCGGCTACAGTGAACTACAAATGAAGATGTTGCTTTTTCTTGCGCTAAATCAAATTCTGCTTTCTGCTATTTTGTATTTCAGAAGCAACATTGCTGCATTGCAGCTTTTCAAAACAGATTCTATTGTTTCTATTCTCGATCGCTTGCTCACCATTATTTTTTGTTTGGTGCTGCTTTACTCTTCTCAATTTAAATCTGAGTTCAATATTGTGTGGCTTGTCTACGCACAAACGTTCGCACTTTTTATAACAGCGATGGTTGCGTTTGTATTTGTTTTTCAAAAAACGGTTCTGAAAATTCATTTATGGAAATTGAAATTTACAAAGCTGATTTTGCTCAAAAGCTTCCCATTTGCACTCCTCGCTTTGCTGATGGGAATTTATTATCGCATTGATGCTGTAATGATAGAACGCATGTTGCCTAATGGCGCACATGAAGCAGGAATTTATGCTGCATCCTTTCGCCTGCTTGATGCACTTAATATGTTCGGATATCTCTTCGCCACTTTGTTGCTTCCAATGTTTGCAGGAATGATTCGAAGAAAGGAAAGCGTGAATGAACTGGTGAAGTTTAGCTCTCAGTTGCTACTGGTGATGGCCGTAATTGCCGGATTGAACGGCTATTTCTTCCGTAATGAAATTATGCAGTTGCTTTATCATGATTCAACTATTTATTGGGCGAAAATTTTCGGATGGCTGATGTTGAATTTTATACCTATGAGCAGTGTTTATGTTTTTGGAACACTGTTGACGGCAAAAGGAAGTTTAAAAATTTTAAACTACATCGCGTTAAGCGGAATGATTATAAATGTTGTTTTGAATTTATTTCTTATTCCCGCTTATGGAGCATTGGGTGCCACATTCGCTACGCTCATTACACAATTTTTTGTTGCAACAGTTCATATTGCAGCTGCTAATCGGCAATTCAATTTTGAGTATGAATGGAAAGATCTTGTAAAAGTTTCTACGTTCATAATTATTTGCGTAGCCGCTTTATTCCTTATTAAACTTTCGCCATGTAACTGGATGCTGAATTTTGTATTTGCGGTTAGCATTTGTTTGCTTGTTGCTGCACTCACCAAACTCCTTCCAATTCATCAGGTTTTCGCACTGCTAAAATCAAAAACCGCCTCTTAAATTATTTTACATTTGCCCGCCCCTAAAAAATCAAAACATGGATAAAGAATTCAATCTTTTAGCAGCCATCAGAATTATATTGAATTGGAAGAATTATATTCTAGCTCTCACCTTGCTTTCGGGAATTATTGCCGCTTTGTTTTCCGTTTTTGTAATGGATGAATGGTATTTGTCTTGGTCGACTTTGTATCCAACCAATCAATCTTTATCCGACAGGGCAGCTATCTTTAATTCAGAAGCCGGAGTGCAGGTTGAATACTTCGGAAACAAAGCGGATGTAAACAGAGTTTTGACTATTGCTAATTCAAACCCAGTAATTGATTTTGTGATTGATTCATTCAAACTTGCGGAGCATTACAAAATAGATACGAGTAAAAAATATTGGAAAACTACTGTACGGAAAAAATTTGACAAAAAATATAGAGCAATAAAGACAGAGCGCGAGGCGGTTGAGATTTCGCTTTATGATACGGATCCAAAACTTGCATCAAAAATTGTAAATACTATTGTTTCCAGAATTGATGTTTTAAATAAGCAGCATGTAAATGAATCTAAGCAGCGGGTATATGACGTTATCGTTGTTCAAATTGCCAAACTTCAACAAAGTGTAAATATTTACATAGATACTCTTTCGTTTTTAGGTCAGCAGTATAAAATCAAAGTATCGTCTGGTACAGACGGAACTGTAATTGTTGATGGTGTGGACTATAGAGCCGTGCAATTGTATAAATCAATTTTGGCTAAGCAAACCAATACTACCCGGGAGCTAAATAATCTCATCAACATCATGGGGCAACTGGAGGTTTCTTTAAAGAATAATGAAACATCGCTCTATGTTTTGGAAGCTGCAGTTCCGGCTGACAGAAGGGAAAAACCAGTGCGCTCGCTGGTAGTGCTTATTACTGTTTTGATTACAGGCTTTGTATCTGTAATTGGAGTTTTACTTATTGAGCAAATTCGCGAAATAAAATCTCAGATTTAAATTGAATCGCGCAATTGACAAAACAGAGTTAGGCGCATTTGCATTTCTTGGAACTGCAACTATAATTTCTGTACTTGCTGCTTTTAAAACCGAGTTGTATTATCTCGCATTTATTCCCTTCGGGCTGATGATTGCTTGCTTGGCGGTTATCAATTTTAAGTTACTCTACTTTGTTCTTCTTACCACAATTCCATTTTCAATTGAATATTCTTTTTCCGGTTCATTAGGAACCGACTTGCCCGATGAACCGCTGATGATTGGACTGATGTTTGTTGCTTTGATTTTTATTCTGGTTAACTACAAATCTATTCCCACCGGTTTCTTTAGTAATTTTTTAATTGTCGCACTTATCATTCATGTGTTTTGGTTTTTTATAAGCGCAATTAGTTCTGTGAATTCTCTGATTTCAATGAAAGTTTTTTTTGCGAAGACATGGTATGTAACCACTTTCTGTTTTTTAACGGCAATTGTTGTAAAAACAAAAGAGGATTTGAAAACTGTGTTTTGGTGTTTGTTTATTCCGCTTACACTGCTTATTATTCAAGTAATTGTTCGCCATGCTATGCAAGGGTTTTCGTTTGATGAAATCAACAAACCGATGTATCCTTTCTTCCGCAACCATGTAAATTATGCGGCTATAGTTTCAATTGTCTTTCCAATTATTTTATGGGCAAGAGGGCTATACGCGAAAGGAAGTTTCAAGAGGAGATTGCTTACCTGTTCTGCACTTCTGTATATAGTCGCTATTTATCTGTCTTATACGCGTACCTGTTACCTGGCATTGTTGCTTATTGCTCCGGTTTATTTTGTAATCCGTTATAAGTTGATGAAACCCGCTATTGCTATTGCTGCAATAGCAATAACCGTTTTGGTGATTCATCTCTTTTCTCAAAACAACTATCTGAAATTTGCCCCCGATTTTCAGGAAACCATTATTCACGATGAATTTGGTGCGCATCTTTCTTCTACTTTTGAAGGGAAAGATGTTTCAAGTATGGAACGTGTTTACAGATGGGTAGCTGCTACACGCATGTTTAAAGAGCGTTTGTACATGGGCTTCGGTCCGGGAAATTTTTATCCGTATTATAAAAGCTATACGCTTTCAAGCTTCGAAACTTATGTGAGTGATAATCCGGAAGGTTCCACAGCTCATAACTATGCGTTGCTATTACTTACAGAGCAGGGAACTATCGGACTTGCTATTTTTATTTTTCTAACTGCGGTAATATTTATTTATGGTGAAAAAATTTACCACCGCACCAAAAACGAAGACGATAAAAAAATAGCTATGATGCTTTTGCTGGTGCTCGCAATGGTTTACGTAAATCTAACTTTGAGTGATATGCTGGAAACTGATAAGGTGGGTCCTTTCTTTTTTATCGGCATAGCTTTGCTGGCAGCAGTTGATATTCGAAACCAAACATCACTTAAACCGAAGAGTGAGTAGGGTGATATCGTCATCAAAATCTGTATCCTGTTTATAGGCAATTACGTGATCAATCAATTTAGTGTTGAAATCTTCCAAAGCAAGTTGGCTATTCCCATTCAGAAAACTAATCAATCCCTCTGTTTCAAATAATTTTCCATCATTGTTAGATGCCTCCGAAAGTCCATCGGTATAGTTCATTAAAATCGAATCGCGTTCTACCTTCACTTCACCGTAGTTAATAACAGGAAGTGTGTCAAACATTCCTAAAATAGTGCACCCTTGTTCGAGCAACTGAACATCGCCATTCAAAAAAAGTATAGAAGGATTATGCCCAGCATTTACATACGTTAGAATACGAGTGCTATAGTTGTATATACCTATAAAAAATG
>JBKJJB010000175.1:0-9753 GCA_046598235.1 Chitinophagales bacterium | reverse complement strand
CGGATGATGAAAGCGGTGTGGCACCGGGCGGTTGCGGAACGAGCGGATTAAACAACAAAACACTTCACCTGACCAGTGTGGCACAGTTCGCCACAGGTGCTGCTTATGATGCAGGTGGCTTGTGCGGTATTTTGTATTGTCCCGAAACTAACATGGCCGCTAACTCGCCCAACATTAACACAGCCGGGGTGACTAACCTGGTGCTTGCGTATGATTTTATCGGCAACGGACAGGGGCTTACAGACAACGCCTCTTCACTTTACAGCATCAATGGAGGTACGGGGTTTAGTTCATTAGATGCTTCGCTAAAATCGGGGTTGTGTGGTGCGCAGGGAAGATGGGCGCAGCGCAGTTACCCGCTTCCTGCTTCCTGCAATAACATCAATAACTTTCAAATCAGGTTTAACTGGACCAACAATGATGATGGCGCGGGCAGCGATCCTTCTGTAGCTGTTAATAACATTCTGCTGCGCGACTCTATTCCTCTGCCGGGCGACTCAGTGGTGGAAACTGTTACACTTACACAACCCACCGGACCGCATTTTGTAACCGTGGCTTTAAGTGTAGTAAATCCTTCGTGCGGGCTGAGCAACGGCTCTATTAATAATGTAGGAGTAGCGGGCGGAACTTCTCCTTACACTTTAGTATGGACCGTGAGCGGGGCGCAGATAGGAAGCTCCAATTCGCTCAACAATGTGGGCGCAGGCACTTACACGTTTGAAGCCACCGACCAAAACGGCTGTGTGATTGATACTTCATTCACACTCGTTTCATCGGGTGGAGGAAACCCCGTAACCGTAACAGCCACCGACACGCTTATTTGCGGCAACGACAGCACGCAAATTTGTGTTGCTACTACACATAATTCATACTTATGGAATACAGGGGCAACCACCCGATGTTTCTATACAAACCTTGCGGGAAATTATTATGTAACCGTTACCGACAATGGCAATTGTACCGCCACTTCAAACCGTATTCCAGTTTCGGTTTACCCGGCACCATCGGTTTCAATTTCGGTTAATGGGGATACATTAAGAGCGTTTAATGCAGTGGCTTATCAATGGTATTTTAATAACGGTGAAATTACGGGGTCAGACGATTCGGTTTATATCGCCTCACAATCAGGAAATTATTCGGTGGCGGTAACTGATACTAACGGCTGTATTGGTTTTTCCACCAATGTAACTATTAACGTTACAGGAATAAAAGAATGGCGGATGGTTAACGGGGACTTGAAGATGTTTCCAAATCCGGTGAAGGACGAGTTACGGCTAGCCGGTGAAGGGTTGCAGGTTGGAGAAACAATTTCTGTTTATGATGTAAGCGGAAGAAAAATTTTGAGCGAACGTATTATTTCTGCCAATTATCGATTGTCAACTGTCGCTTTTACCGAAGGCATTTACTTTCTGAAAGCAGGGAATGTTGTAAAGAAATTCATCAAAGAATAAACGGAATCACCGCCCTTCTCACCTTGTGTAATTCAAAATTTAAACTTTCACTAACTCTTCAGTTTTTAGCTGAGCAATTTCAGCAAGTCGCTCTTCTGTATCTTTTATAAAAGGTTTGCTATCCGTGCGTACTAATATGTCTTTGCACTTAAGCAATAATTCTTCAGCGCGGTCTAAATTATTTTGTGCTTTGCATACCAATGCCAGATTATAATACGAAATGCTCAAATGCTCAGGGGAGCCAACTTTAATTCGCAACTCCAACGATTTTTCAAGATACTTTTCCGCTTGCGAGTAATCATCCATCTTGAGATAACAAGTACCTATGTTACTGTAAACATTACCCATGTTAGACAAATCAAATTGGTACTCATAGGTGACCGCAGCTTTGTTGTAGTACTCAAGAGCCTGCTCTAGCATATCTGCATTGATATATACGTTACCCAAACCCATCAGGCAGTTTGCTTTACGGTTAGAGTTCTCTTCTTTCAACAAGTCAAGGGCTTCGTTTAAATATTGAATTGATTTTTCCGGACCACGCTCCGCAATCTGCTCATTCATAACTAGCGTGTGAAGAATATCCGTTTTCAATCCAATAAATACAGGCTCATCTGAAGTTATCCTTTTTAATGCCGTCAATAGATATCCTTCCGCTTTTTGAAACTCCCCTGTGTTAGCATAGCACCTTCCCAGAACAAGATAGTGGTTGATGATATAGTTGCTGAAAATAGAGTTGTCGTATTTATTAATAATCCGCAGCGAATTTTCAATGGCTTTTTCGTAGTGCGAATGAAACTGAACCTCTGCAATACTATTACTCAATTCCATATTAAGGATAACTTCTTCATCGTGCAAATGAGCGTAACTCTTATTCAGCATTTGAAGATGCTCGTAGGCATTATAGTGGTTCTGCTGAATTAAAGTGCGGTTTTCAGAAAGTATTTTAAGAAGTTGTTTGGAATTCATAATCAGATGCGCCTTGTTGTTACACGTTTCGCCATGTAAAACTAAAAAAAGAGCCATCCCTTGTGGAATGGCTCTTTAAATTTTGTCTACTGAATTTTGTCAATTGTCTAAACAGATTGTTAATTAGACAAATGAGCATTTATAACCCGTTGAAAGAAATACCTATTGCAAACTCATTGGCTTTAGGTCCTTTATCTTTTTTGAAAACTCCCAAAACCCCGTAGTAAGCAGTAATATTGAAACTGCTGTAGCCAAATCTGAAGGTAGGCCCCATGTGCCAAAGGTTAAAATCGGGAAATCTTCGTTGCACATCCACTTTTACTTTATTATCAATTTTGGTCTTTATCTTGGTGTGAGCATCTACACGGATACCCGCTTTAAAACCAATAGCAAATTTGAAACAGTTGTTGAATTTATCGGGATTGGTTTTAATTCTTAATTCGAGGGGAATATCTACATACTGCAAAGTGACTTTATTCACCTTATAGGCAATGTCACGGTCTTGAGCATCCTTTGTAGGTAATGCCTCAAAGTGAGTGCCCGCAGAATCTTCTATCAAGCCATGACGGCTATATATATTGGAACAGCTATAACCAATGCCGGGAGCAAAACTCACACGAGATTTTTTAAATCTGAAATCCCAATAAAAATAAATATTGATACCGCGTGACCATGCTTTTGTTTTCAAGCCATTCATTCCCGCGTCACTGCCTTTATAAATCCAGTTAGTGCCGTTAAAATCTATGGCAAAACGGTCTTTAGAATATTTCTGGAACTTCTTCTCAATTTCATTCCTTTTAGCTTGGCGGGCAGCTTTCAGTGCCTGTTCTTCCACTGTAAGTTCTTTTTTCTTCCTCTCCGCCTTCACCGAATCAGCTTCGAAAGCAAAAGCCCCAAAAGCTGTAAAAAGAAACATAACAACCAGAAACTTCTTCATAATTTGATTTTATCGTTCCCAATAACGGAGCGCAAATGTAATTATTGTTGCCAATGTGAGAGATTGCCTTAACGCTCAGAATAAGAGCGAAGGATTAACTCACCGGATTCAGTGTAATACTGAAAATTTTGTAAGAACCCATGTCGCGACCGTAGTAGAATTTATCAAGGGCTTCGTACATGTTTTGTGCGCGGAAGTAAGAAGTATGTAGCTTGTTATCTCCTACTTTAATCCATTGGATAGTTAGACTGCTTTCGTTGTGGTAATGTTGGTCTATATACTCCAACATCTTCTTAAGCGCATCAATCTTATCGGTACCCGTAATGGAGTGAAATAAAAACGACTGGTCGTGTTTTGGATTCACAGTTACCAAATCCAAACGCACCGTTTCATTCTTCTGCTTGTAATTAAAGATTAAATTGTCTGAATCCAGACCTAGGCGAGTCGTGATATCTTTCTGATATCGCGCAGTTTCAACGTTTTGATCTTGCTTAGTCATTACTTAGCTAATCTTATCTGCAATTCCATCTACAATACCGTACTCCACTGCTTCTTTAGCACTCATCCAATGGTCGCGGTCGAAATCTTTCATTACCTGCTCGTAGGTTTTGCCACAGTTCTTTGCCAGTATTTCAGCACTCATCCTTTTTATCTTCAAAATTTCTGTAGCCGTAATTTCAATATCGGTTGCCTGACCATACATGCCTCCAAGCGATGGCTGGTGAATCATCACACGTCCGCTGGGCCAAATCAGCCGCTTGCCTTTTGTGCCGCCACTCAAAAGAATGGAGCCCATCGAAGCTGCAAGCCCAATGCAAATAGTATGAACAGGAGAAGTAATCATCTGCATGGCATCGTAAATAACCATGCCCGAAGTAACCACTCCGCCCGGACTATTAATGAAAAAGAAAATATCCTTTCCTGGGTCAGTTGCTTCCAAAAACAGAAGACGGTTCACCACCTTTTCCGCAGAGTCATCATGCACTGGTCCCCACAAAAAAACTTTGCGCTGCTCGAGGAACTTAGTATCGAACTTCATTCCGCCAGCAAACTTCTCCATTAATTTTTCCGGTTCTCCGTTTGGCTTTTCCGGTTCTTCCATTTGTATATTCATGTTCATTTTTTGCTTTGAGTTAACGATTCAAAAATATAATATTTTGTAAGTCGCTATAATCGAACAAACCTACACGCTAAATTCTAAATTCCAACAATCATCTGCTTTGTTGAAAAAATTATACGCCTCAAGTCATACATCTTTTGATTTTAGCGGCTGCCATGTTGTTGTCATTATTCGAAACGCTTACCTCTTACAAACCAAAGTTACAGTCTGATGAAGAAAATTCTTTGGAGCGGGAGTTTGAAATTGATGTGCGCGGAGAGAATGTTCCGGTGCGTATTCTGTTTGAAGCGCGGCTGAATAACCGAGTGACAGTGAATAAAAACGGAATACTCATTCGCATTTCACAAAGACAGAACAAAGCAGAGCAGCGCAAAAATATTGATAGCCTGCTTACATGGGCAAAAGGAAAATTGGGCGACAAACCCGAACTGCTCGAAAGCTTGCCTCAGCGCACTTATGTAAATGGCGAAGTGGTGAAGGTGGGTGAATATGAGTTTGTGATTTCTATTCTGTATCACAACCTGCCTAAATCATCGGCTAAGATTTTTAAGAACAACATTGTGCTTTCTATTGCCAAGGGATTGAATAAAGAAGTGGAAGCCAACGCCTGCTCATATCTCGTTGCAAAATGTTTGTGCAAATTCTTTCTGCCCGTAATGACCGAAAGAATTCATGAACTAAACAACCGCTACTTTAAAAAAGAAGTGAAGAATATAAAGATGAAATATGCCACCAGCTTTTGGGGGCACTGCTCGCACTACGGCAATATTGTTATTTCGCTGCGGCTGATGTTTGCCCCTCCCCATGTTATAGATTACGTTATCATTCATGAGTTAGCCCACCTTGTTCACCACGACCACTCGCCCCGCTTTTGGAAGGTAGTGGAGCAGGTAATGCCCGATTATATGAATGCCGAAAAGCATTTGAAGGATAACAGCGGGAAGTATTATTTGTAAAAACCATAACGCCATAACCCTATTCTAAAATTTCTACTTTCGCCCTCCAATCAAAAAATAACCGGTGGCTAAACCAAGAAATGTAATTGTGATAGTGGCGGACAGTTTGCGCTACGATTCGGTTTACAGAGAGAACGGACCCGGTGTTCCTTATTTAGAAAACAACGCCATTCAGTTTAGTAATGCTCGGTCATCGGGCTGCTGGACGCTCCCCGCCACCTGTAGTATGTTTACAGGCATGCTGCCGCATGAGCACGGTGCCACTTCGCAAAGCCGCTGGCTGGATGCCAAGGTGCCTTCGCTACCCGAAAAGCTGAAGACTGTGGGGTTTAAACCCATTCAAGTATCGGCAAATGTGGTAACCACAGATATTTTTAATGTAAGTAAAGGGTTTGATGAAGTAGTGAAAACATGGCATCATGTGGAGTCGCGCTTTCCTGCATTGCTCAATTTTGTATTGGCTGTGAACCGCCCGAGAGTGCGCAAAATGCTGCTGAAACCAAAGGATATGGTGTTCGAAAAAATAAGCGAAGATCTGAAACAAGGAATTATCTGGTCGCAGAAAACTGCACATGATTCACTTGCCATTGCCCGCAGAAAATTAGAAGCAAATAATGCAAAAGGGCTGCCGGTTTTTATGTTCGTGAACCTAATGGAAACACATTATCCATATCACATTGCCGATACTTTTTCGCTGCTGAGCAAAGGGCTGTTGGGAAAAATTCATGAATGGAAAGTATTGTTCCATTTTTTGAGTCAGAGTTTTTTGAAAAATGATACTGGTGTTTTGAAGCAATCAGACTTAGACATACTACGTGCCAAGCAGCAGCTCGGCTGGAAACTAATTCGCGATGACGTAGATAATTTCTGTAAAGAAATGCACGAAGGCAAAGATAACCTGGTAATTTTTTGCAGCGACCACGGAGATAATTTTGGCGACCAAGGCTGGCAGTATCATTTCAGCAATGTGACCGATGGCGGAAATAAAGTACCCGTTTTTTGGCTTGACCATGAGAAACGAAAAGCAGAAACAAAAACCCATAATGTGAGTTCGCGATTTATGCATCACGATATTTTGCGCAGCTGCGGTTTGGATAGTGAAGAAGGAACGCTGATGGAAGAGAGCGAAAACAATTTGCCGATGTTGCAGAGTTTTTGGTACGACAACGATGGACAAACGATGGATAAATACAAATTCAATCAAACAGCTTTCATTCACGGAGATAAACGCTTTGTGCAACGCGCAGGAAACTGGATGTATGCCCCCGTTGGCAATAACGGCAAAGAACCAATGTTTGAGTATGTAGAAAAAGGGTTTAATCCTTTAGAAGAATTGACACTGAGCGCAGAACGAAAAAAATATTTAGAAAATTCGTTAAAAGATTTTAGTGCGTTCTCTGATAAGGTGATGAACAAAGGCAAATGAATATTGAAGAAGTAAGAGACTATTGCCTAAAGAAAAAAGCAGTGACCGAAGAGTTTCCTTTCGATAGCGATACCCTGACATTCAAGGTAATGGGTAAGATATTTTTACTCACTGGATTGACAGCCGAGCAGTTTAGGGTTAACTTAAAAATGGATCCATTGCTGGCTGAAGAATACCGGGAAAAATATTTTGACGTGCAGCCCGGTTATCACATGAACAAAAAGATGTGGAATAGTGTTTACTTTGCAACAGGAAATATTCCGCGGAAGGAATTGCTTTGGATGATAGATCATAGTTATGATGAAGTAGTGAAGAAGTTGCCAAAGAAAATCCGCGAAGAACTGAACAACTAAAATTGACTCTATGATATTTTTAATTCTGCTTGTGGTGTTTTCTTACGTGATTCATAAGATGTGTGCCGACAGAGGAATTTCTCCTTTCAAACATCTAATTGGTTTCATCACCGGATTTTTTCTGATACTGTTTGCCACGTCCTTCGCGCTGGTAATGGTTTATGGGCAAAACGTCATCAACGATCCGGAAGTAGAAAAAAAGGTAATGCTGTTTGCTCCTTTTGCTATGATGTTTCAGTTTCTGCTTTTTGTTTTCTTCCGTTTAAAAATTGCGCGCGCTCCCATACATCGCAATGATGATGATGAACCAACACATCCATCGGACGGAGAAAAGAAAGACTTTTCTTACTTCAGATAATAAAAGGTTAATAGCAATTCGTTAATGGTAATACATCTATCTGCTTTGTATTTTCATTCTCACATTGTCAAATTCTCAAATTTTTTTGGTGCTTGATTATATCATAGTAGGACAAGGCATTGCCGGTTCTCTCCTTTCGTGGTTCCTGATGAAGGAGAATCAAAAGGTTTTGGTGATTGATAATTACAATCCTTCATCTGCTTCAAACATTGCATCAGGTATCACTAACCCTATTACCGGAAGAAGATTTGTAAAAACATGGATGGCAGATGATATTATTCCGTTTGCAGAAAACATTTACCGTGAGTTTGAGCAACTTTTTAATGAAAAAGTTTTTCATCCGCTTTCTATCGTCCGCTTATTTGATGCAGTAAAAGCACAAAATGATTGGAGCGCGCGATGCAGTGCAGAAGAATATTCAGCTTACCTGAAAAATGATAAGGTTGTTTATTTCAACTCAGAGAAAGTGAAAAATGATTTCGGAGGGTTTGAGATAAACGGAGGAAGTAAATTGGAAGTTGACAAATTTCTTTCCCTCTACAGAACCTATCTTAAAAAAGAGAATGTTCTACTGGACGAATATTTCTCGTTTGATGAATTAAAAATGGAAAGCGATTCCGTTTCATTCAAAAACATTTCAGCTCGAAGAATTATTTTTTGTGAAGGAGCGAATGCCATCAACAATCCTTACTTTAAATTTCTTCCCTTTCAATTAGCAAAGGGCGAATGCCTGCTGATAAACATTCCCGATTTCTATCCCGAGCAAATGATTAACGGAGAAGTATTCATTATGCCTACTTCAAACAAGGATGAATACTATGTTGGTTCTACTCATGATTGGAGTTACGATGACGACCTACCTAGTGAGAAAGGGAAAAATGAATTACTGGGAAATCTTATAACTGTGCTTAAATCAAAATTTGATTTAGTAGAACATAAAGCAGCTATTCGCCCCACGGTAAAAGACAGGCGACCATTCATTGGCTTTCATCCTGAATTCCCGAACATTGGAATTTTCAACGGTATGGGAACAAAAGGAGTTTCACTTGCACCTTTTTTCGCCAAACATTTCACAGAGAACCTCCTTTATCAAAAACCTCTGCTGAAAGAAGTTGATATCAAACGATTTCTTTAATAAACTTGCTCTATGATAAAAGTAACCGTTAACGGTAATAAGGAATTTAGTGTAGAAGGAACTTCACTTGATGGAAACTCTATTGATTGGGATATGATTGAAGTACGGGATAATACGTTTCACATTATAAAAGGCAGTAAAGGATTTAATGCTACGCTTGTAAGTTTCAATTCAGAAGAAAAGACGATGACACTGAATGTGAATGGAAACGATTATGAAATTTCGATCAAGGACAAGAATGACTTACTCCTACAACAGCTTGGCATTACTTCGAAATCCTCCTCTGCCATTCAATACATCAAAGCACCCATGCCGGGATTAATCATCAACGTATCGGTAAATGTTGGAGATGAGGCAAAGAAAGGAGATTTGCTTCTTATTCTTGAAGCAATGAAAATGGAGAACGCTATTAAATCACCGCGCGATGGGAAAATCAAAAAAATAAATGTGCAGTTAAAGCAACCCGTTGAAAAAAATCAGGTGATGCTGGAGTTTGAGTAATTACTGAAAAGTAACTGCCGATTTAAATTCTTCTTTAGTTGAGAGTAATACAGCTTTAGAAATGCGCTCATCTAACTTCAATTGTTGTGACAATAAATCGTTTAAGAACTCAATATGTTTTTCCGAATTATCTCTGTCAAAAAAGATTTTTCCCGTTCTGCGAATGAGAAAATCGTTAAGGGAATAAATCATTTCGTGTTCCAAACAATAATGCAGTTCTGCGGCTTCGTACAGTTGCTGCTCATCGAAACCTTTTGAGCGCAACAAAACAAATTTCTCTATCACTTTGGGCAGATTGGTTCCATACTTGAAAAACCACTCTTTGATTTTTTCGGCTGGAATATTTTCACCTTTGCCTTGCTCTGCAAACTCCTTAAATGCTTTTTTAAATTTCTCTTCGTTTTCAAAATCCCCTCCACTCAATCTGTAATTCTTTGTTTTACATTTCCCGAATTTCTTACCAAGCTTCTTAGCCACCAGATCAACGATTTTTTCTGCCATCAATCTGTACCCGGTCAGTTTCCCTCCCGCAATTGATATAAGTCCCGAT
>JBKJJB010000157.1:0-3409 GCA_046598235.1 Chitinophagales bacterium | reverse complement strand
GTAACGGAAGCCGTATCGAACAGGATAACACTTCTTCTATTGACAGAATGGTTGCTTATCCTAATCCATCCAGTGAGAAGGTTTATTTCAAGATGAACTTTACTAAGGACATGGAGAAAGTTTACCTGCATGTGTTTGATGTTACAGGAATGAAGGTTGCAGAACTGTTCAACGGTAATGTAATCAGCGGAGTTGACTATGTAACTGAATTCAATGCAGAAAACGTGGTTGCCGGAACTTATTTCTACACGCTTGTTACACCTTATGATTCTAAGGCAGGTAAATTAGCGATTATCAAATAGTATTTCGGTTGAGAAATATAAAGGGGCTGTCTGAAAAGACAGTCCCTTTTTTTATGGCACGCTTATACATAATAGATGAAGAACAATATTTTTTCAAGAACAATAAAATCAAAAAATCATGATTGCAAAGAAGAAAACAAAAGGTGTTGCTGCTTCCAAAGCAAAAAGCACTATTAAGAAGATTACAAAAAAAATTGTCGCTAAAAAATCTACCAAAGGCACCAAAGCTAAAAACACAAAGGGTGGTATTCCATCCGGTAAGATTAAAGTTAAAGCAAAGAGTTTGTTTGTGAAGCCACCGGTTACACCCATTATAACACATGGCGATGACCTGCACTTAATTCCTGTTACTGGCGAAATACATCCGGCACGCACCGGTGAAGCTCCGAAGTTTGAAAAAGCGTTTAAGCACAACGAAGAAACCGCATTGCACATGGAGCAGCAACGTGCTAAACAAATAATGGCAACTACACGCGGAGGTAGAGGTAAAAGAATATTCAGAAACCCGAGACATTCATAATCAACTGTTTGACCGGAAACAGGATGTATTCAATTCAAATCTACTACTCAACTTTTCTTGTCAGGTTTTTCTTACTCCCTTTTTTTCTCACTTCGTATTTGAGTTTAGCAACACAACAGGAAGTAACAGATAGCGGTTTTGCGAAAATTCAGCGTGTTTTCTTTAAGCGGCAGGTAAACATTCAGTACACTGAAACTTACAAATCTTTTGCAGAAGTTACCTGGATAACTCCTCCGTATGGCGAGCTGTTAGTACCCAGAGGCATTCGAAAAGCATCCGTTGTTTTCAATTACTAAAAGTAAGTGCCGGATTGTGTAGTGGAAAAACTTTGTGCAGTCATAGTTGCAGCGAATCGTTCATTAGGTAGTAATAGTGCTTAGCCGGAGTGCCGGTATTTTATGGGTATTCTTTCTATCTTTAAATTCAATCTACAATATGAAGAAGGTAATACTCTGCATTTTTTTTCTGCCCGCGTGTTGCATTGCTCAAAGTGTTTTAAAAACTTCTATTGGTGTTTCTTCTATACCCGCTGACATCGCAGCCGTATGTAGCATTCCTTTATATACAGGCAGTTTCGATAGCAGCGGACTTCAGGTGGCGGATACCGCTTTCGATTTTAAGTTATTCACTATGAGCGGTGATTCATTCTCGTTGAGCGAAAAATTAAGCCATGGCAAACCGGTGTTGTTGATTGCCGGCAGTTATACGTGCCCTGTTTTCAGGAATAAAATAACCAAAATTAATTCCATAGCTGCCACTTATTTGGGGCAAATTGAAATAGCTATTGTTTACACCCTGGAAGCACACCCTACTGTTGTTTCACCCTATTTTGGGTATGTGAACGTAACGCAGGCAAACCAAACTGCTGGCATACTATATGACCAACCCGCCACCTATGCGGAGCGAAAAGCAATTTGTGGAGACATGCTTCAAAGTTTGAGTTTGAACGTACCGGTTTATCTAGATGGACCCTGCAATAACTGGTGGAATACCTACGGCCCCGCACCAAATAATGCTTATTTGATTGATACGAATGGAATTGTTTTTGCCAAACATGGTTGGTTCGACCGCCATCCCGACCATGATATTGTTTGCGACATTGATAGTCTTCTGGGTGTTGGGAGTTGCAATATAATTCCCGCAACAGGTGCGTTTATTCTTGAGCCGGTGAGTAGCACCGTTTCCGGTTTGCCCGGTGAGGTTTTATATGCGCATATTAATGTTATTAATACTACAGGCAGCTATGTGAATATTGGTGTAAAGAAAATTCAGCCCAATTTACCTGCCGGATGGGAAACTGCTTTTTGTTTTCAGGTTTGTTTTAGCCCCTCCGAAGACACCATTACTATTGAGGTGGCACCTTATGATACAGCAGACTTCTCTCTCGATTTCTTTACATCCGCAGCTATTCGTGATTCGGGAAGTATGAAAGTTGGGTTTCGCAATATCAACGATTTAAATAATGCTTACTCACTTACTTTCCGCGGGTTCACAATTGAACCAACCACTGCACTGGCAGATATTGTAGTAAATGACAATGACTTTACTCTTTTCCCTAATCCCGCTTCGGGAGATTTGCAAATACAGTTGAATCAATCAGCAGGAGAACGTATTGCAGAGATTTTTGATGGGAGCGGAAATATGCTTTACCGGCAGGCACTGTCAAATTCATTAAATACACTGCCGGTTATGAAGCAATTCGCAATTGGAACTTATTACATAAGAGTAGGCAACACAGTAAAAGCCTGGATGAAACAATAATCGCTTTGTAAACTTTCGTTTGTGGCTTATAACCAAAAAATAGCCGATAGAACAAGAGAAATGATTTCTCTCACGCATCAAAAGGTGGAAGAAAAAAGATGTTTGGTGGTTTATGCTTTATGGTGTGTACTAACCCCCTAAAGAGTTGGACAAATTTGTAAAATCAATTTTGTAACCAATATCTTTAGAATATGAATAAAACAAAAAGAAAGTTTAATCCCGAAGAACGCTTAGCGTTACTTCAAGAAGTAGAACTCGAGGGAACCGCAGAGACTTGTCGCAAGTACAATCTATCACCATTGTTGGTTAGCAAGTGGAAGCAACGCTACCTCCTTATTCATTTGTTTTTTTAAGCAATAAACCGAATGATATGAAATTAGATAAAAGCACAACACTTATAACGTATCCGCTTTTTGTTGAACGTTAGCGGGTTTCAAATAATCGGGATAGACCACATATCATTGAACCCGGAAAAGACCTTAGAAACCGTCATCTATACCGTCACCATGTTTTTTTTAGCAACAAAAAAGGGTTTCAGCAAATCTGCTGAAACCCTTACCAGTCCTTGTACCGCGGGCGGGAATCGAACCCGCACGAAATTTTAGTTTCACAGGATTTTAAGTCCTGCGTGTCTACCAGTTCCACCACCACGGCATCAGAATGTTTTGCAACATTCGTAAATAAATAAGGGCGAAATAAATCGCCCTTATTTGTTAGAGCGGGAGACGAGGCTCGAACCCGCGACCTCAACCTTGGCAAGGTTGCGCTCTACCAACTGAGCTACTCCCGCATGATGTCAAAAAAGAACAAATCCATTTAAGGATTG
>JBKJJB010000044.1:0-5336 GCA_046598235.1 Chitinophagales bacterium | reverse complement strand
TACCGAATCCATCCAAACCCTTCAAACATCTTTCGATGGTGAAATATTTTTTGTTCCTCAGCGCGGAAATTTTACACGCGGTATTTTTGCTTCGGTGTATATGAAGAGCGATTTGTCGCTCGAAGAACTGGAAGTTCTATATTCAAATTACTTTGCAACGCATCCATTTGTAACCATCAGCAAAAAAGAACTGGATGTAAAACAAGTGGTGAACACCAACCGTTGTTTTCTTCATCTCGAAAAACACGGAGATACTGTTTTGATTACCTCGGTAATTGACAATCTTCTTAAAGGTGCTTCAGGGCAGGCAGTTCAGAATATGAATATCATTTTCGGTTTCGATGAGAAAGCCGGATTACAATTAAAACCCTCTGCATTTTAAGTGTATTGCTTATTTTTACGACACAAGTAAAATATTATGGAAACGAATTTTATTACTAATCCGAAAGGGAAAAAAATATCGGTTGTGGTGCCGTTAAAGGAATATCAAAAAATGGTTGAAGCAATCGAAGAACTTGAAGACATTCGCATGTATGATGCGGTAAAGGCAAGAAAGGAAGAGAAAATTTCATTACAGGAATACGTACGGGGTAGAAAGAAGAGAACACATGCCAACGTATAAAATAGTCCTTACCAAAACTGCTCAAAAGCAATTAGACAAACTTCCCGACCCGATTGCAAATTCACTCATCAAAGTTATTCAGCAATTGGCAAATAATCCAAGACCGCATGGCTACATTAAGCTAAAAGGAAGAGATGGCTGCCGAATTCGGAAAGGTGATTACAGAATTATCTACGATATTTTAGATGCTATTCTGACTATTGAAGTAATTGCAATTGGCAATAGAAAAGATATTTATGATTAACCACAATTCAGTTTTATCCTATGAACCTCTTTGATGTTTATCCGCTCTTCGACATTACTCCGGTAAAAGGTGCGGGATGTTATTTGCATGATGACAAAGGCAACCGCTATCTCGATTTATACGGAGGTCATGCGGTCATTTCCATCGGTCACAGTCACCCGCATTATGTGGAGTTGATTGAAAAACAATTAAAGCAATTGGGTTTTTATTCTAATTCAGTAAAGATTCCTCAGCAGATTGAATTAGCAGAGAAACTCGGTGAACTATCAGGTTACAAGGATTATTCTTTATTCCTGTGTAACTCAGGCGCAGAAGCCAACGAGAACGCACTCAAACTTGCCTCCTTCAAAAACAACCGCACGAAGATTATCGCCTTCGAAAAATCTTTTCACGGTAGAACATCGTTAGCAGTTGCCGCTACCGATGATAAAAGCATTCAGGCGAACATCAACGCAAAGAGCGATATTGTTTTCCTCCCTTGGAATGATGCTGAAGCATTAAAACAAAACATTTCCGATGAAATTTGCGCTGTTATCATCGAAGGTATTCAGGGAGTGGGCGGTGTGCAAGTTCCTTCTTCTGATTTTCTAAAACAACTACGCGAGTTGTGTACGCAACACGATGTGATTTTAATTCTTGACGAAATACAATCGGGCTACGGGCGCAGTGGTTACTTCTTCGCGCATCAATACGCAGGGATTAAACCCGACTTAATCACTGTTGCCAAAGGAATGGGCAACGGCTTTCCGGTGGCGGGTGTTTTAATAAGCCCTTTGTTTGAAGCGAAACACGGTTTGCTCGGCACTACCTTCGGAGGAAACTATTTGGCTTGTGCTGCCGCTATTGCTGTGCTCGATGTAATCAGGCAAGAGAATTTAATTGACAATGCGCGCAACATCGGCAGCTATTTGATTGAACAATTGAAAAACTTTCCTGAAGTAAAAGAAATACGCGGAATGGGACTAATGATTGGTGTAGAGATGCACGAGCCGATTGCTGCGCTTCGCAACAAGTTGCTGCAAGAACATAAAATCTTCACAGGCACATCAAGCAATAAAAACACTTTGAGGGTTCTTCCTCCTCTTACAATTACCAAAACCGAAGCAGATTATTTTTTAGAAGCATTTGAAACATCAGTAAAACTAAGAACCGAAAATGTGCAAGTATAGAAATACAATAGAACGCTTATTATCATTATTTCTATGATGAAAATGATTTTAATAATCAGCGTTAATAATGATAATCATGATGATAAGCGTTCCATTTAAGCCATGAAACAATTCACCTCCGTTGCCGATGCAGGAAACCTTACTGCACTAATTGCCGAAGCTCTCGACCTAAAGAAGAACGTGCATGCTTTTCCCGAATTGGGGAAAGGAAAAACTATTGGTCTGCTTTTTCTCAACCCGAGTTTGCGCACACGCATGAGTACGCAGGTAGCCGCTTACAACCTCGGCATGAATGTGATGGTTCTCAACCTCGACAAAGACAGCTGGCAGATGGAGTTTGAAGATGGCGCCATCATGAACAGCACAAAAAGCGAACACATCCGCGAAGCCGCAGGAGTTATTGCCCAGTATTGTGATATCGTAGGCGTGCGTGCATTCCCCGGATTGGTGGACCGTGAAAAAGATTACAACGATCAGGTGCTCAACAGCTTTCTCAAATATTGTAACGTGCCGCTGATTAGCTTAGAGAGCGGCACGCGTCACCCGTTGCAGAGTTTTGCCGACATGATTACCATTGCCGAAACCAAACGAAAGCCGAAACCTAAGGTGGTGCTTACTTGGGCACCGCATATTAAAGCGTTGCCACAGGCAGTGCCTAACTCCTTTGCCGAATGGGCGGTGGCAAGCGGTGCTGAAGTGGTGATTACTCATCCCGAAGGTTATGAATTAGACGAACAGTTCAGTAAAGGTGCGCGCATTGAATACAACCAACAAGAAGCACTGCGCGATGCCGACTATATATATGTAAAAAACTGGAGTGCCTACCGCGAGTATGGTGCTATGCCCGCTGTAAAAGGCGACTGGCTGCTCACTAAAGATAAACTATTGCTTACCGACAACGCACAAGTAATGCACTGCTTGCCCGTGCGCAGAAATGTAGAACTGCCCGATGAAATTATTGACGGGCCTAACAGCCTTATACAGCAGCAGGCGGGCAATAGAGTGATTGCTGCACAAACAGTTTTGAAGAGGATGTTGGAGGGGATGTGAGTGGTTGGCGTCACATCTTCTTTGCGATGCGTCACCAACAACTACGCTGCAAATTCAATCAACAAGTATAAATTTTGAGGGCAGGGTTCCACTGAAAGATTTATATAGCTTGTATTCTCTTTTCATCTCTTTTGCAACTTTATCAAGCGCATACAAAGCTGCTTGGTCACAACCAAAACCAATTCCAACAACTACTTTACGATTTACCACAGCACAAGTTGAATCTACGTCAAAAGTTAGAATCACGGTTCCCTGAATTTCTTTATTTCTTGCATTCTCTGGGTAAAATAGATACCTATTAAAATTATAGCGCTGTGCCATAATTGAATCACTCAAAATAATAGGCTCACTTCCACTTGTGCTCTGACTATATCCAGATGTTGCAAATATCAAGAGTGAAAGGTATAGAAAAGCGTATTGCCGCTTAACATTATTCATACTCATAAATTCTCTCAAGTACATTGTATAACGCAATAGATACAAAAAATAGGGAATTCCATAAACAGAAACCCTTTTGCATTGATATTTATGCAATTCTTTTCCAATACCGCATCGACAACCATTTCGTCCAAATCCAACCTTCCTTCCCCTTTCCCAAGGTTTTGTTTGTGGTGGCTATGAAAATCTTACCTCACTAAAAACTTTCTTGTTTCTCCGGAATTGGGAAGAGCGAATACATAGATACCGGCATTTAGTGTGCCGATGTCAACAGTAAATTCAGGAGAGTTTGGAAGAAAGTTGCCTGAGAGAATATTTCTTCCGAGTATATCGGTTATCACCCAAATTTTTTCGATTGACAGTTTTTGATGTTCAATATTCAGCATTCCATCTTTTATAGCAATAGTAAACGGAATTGCCTGTGTTGTTTCTTCAATGCCAACACCAATACAGGAAGAGTTTCCACTTCGGGGCGTTCCGAAATCACCCACACCATAAATTCCGGTGGCATTGCACCAATTGCTCAAGTTATCGTTTGCCGTTGTGCTAAACTGGGAAGGGTCAAGGTTCCAGCTTTTGCCCGTAACATTGCTGTTATAATACACTTCGTCAACTGTAGCCCCTGCTGTATTAGCTAAGATAATTGCATCGCTGGTGTTTAAGAGCGTAAACCCGGCATAGGCATAATCAACGGTTAGCCCTCCGTTTTGAGAATTGTCTGAACTGGAAGCCAGTACTACGAAACTACCCGGAGCAATCATCAACGCTGATCCGTTTGTAATAACATGGTCGTTGGTACCATAGTCTTTCAGGTGCCATCCGTTGATGTCAACTGCTGATGAACCAGCGTTGTATAGCTCTATCCATTCCCCCAAATTATCGGCTGTCATAGCGGGGTCAGCCATAAATTCGGTTACTATAATTTGTGCATCGGAGTTGGAAACAAAACCAAAGCCCATTAGGAAAAATGCAAGTATTAGTTTTTTCATAGCGAAATTTATTTCTTTATAAATATAGTAAAATGGTGTTTGCTTCTATTTTTTTTGCCTCAACCGTGTATCTCCATCAGACCCTCGGTATTTTATTTATCCGAATATAACCTTCCTTCCCCTTCCCCAAAGTTTAATTTGTCCGTTCGCAAATAAAACAGCTGGTGATTTTTATTCTTGCACCCCTCATCAAAAAATCGCTCATTCGCACCGCAATGAACAAACCTTCTCTCCTCGTAATAAAAATTGGTGGCAACATCATAGATAATGAACAGGCATTGAATGCTTTTCTCGATGACTTTGCATCTATATCCGGTAGTAAGATATTAATACATGGAGGAGGCAGGCTTGCCACAGAGCTAAGCAAAAAGCTCGGCATAGAAACTAAAATGGTGGATGGCAGAAGGGTAACCGATGAAGAAACTATCAAGGTTGTTACTATGACCTATGCGGGCTGGATCAACAAAAACATTGTTGCGTTGCTTCAATCAAAACAAAGTAATGCTGTAGGCCTTTGTGGTGCCGATGTTCAACTTATTCCTACGGTTAAACGACCTGTAAAAGATATTGATTACGGTTGGGTAGGCGATGTGGTAAAAGAAAAAATCAATGCTTCTTTTCTAAAGACTCTGATCGAAGAGAACATTACACCGGTTATTGCACCCATCAGTTGCAATGACGAAGGGCATCTGCTCAACATTAATGCCGATACAATAGCTCAGTCACTTGCAGAAGCTATGAGCAGTTTATATTCCGTTACTTTAATTTATGGTTTCGAGAAAAACGGCTTGCTGCAAAATGTAGAAGACAACAACAGTGTGATT
>JBKJJB010000311.1:0-17519 GCA_046598235.1 Chitinophagales bacterium | reverse complement strand
AACATTGCCGATAAGAATCCTCTCGGCTCTGGCGCGGGCTACGGCTCTGCTTTTCCGCTTCGTAGAAAACTCACAACTGAATTGCTTCACTTCAGCGATACCAACTACAATTCAGTATATGCACAAATGACTCGCGGTAAATCAGAGAAAGCTGCGCTTACTGCTTTTGCATCGGTAGCTTCTACTGTTTCTAAATTTGCTTATGATGTTTGTCTTTATATGAATCAGCAGTTTGCTTTTATTTCATTTCCGGATTCACTCACAACAGGCAGTAGCATTATGCCGCACAAAAAGAACCCCGATGTGTTTGAATTGCTGCGCGCTAAGTGCAATCGTCTGCAAGCCGCTACTAACGAAATGACATTGCTTTGCAACAATCTTCCATCGGGTTATCACCGCGATATGCAACTGACGAAGGATATTCTCTTCCCCGCGGTTGACAGCATGAAAGAATGTTTAAGCATGCTCATCTATTCGCTCGAAGATATTCGTGTGCGAAGGGATATTCTCAACGATGATAAGTTCAACGACCTCTTCAGCGTGGAAGAAATAAACAAACTTGTAGTAAGCGGTGTTCCATTCCGCGATGCTTACAAAATGGTAGGTACACAAATCAACGAAGGCAAGTTCAACCCTGAAAGAAAGTTGGCTCATACCCACGAAGGCAGCATCAACAACCTTTGCAATGCTGAAATTAAAAGTAGGATGGAGAACCAGATGAAACGATTTTAAGTATTGGATTGCTTACTATTACAAACGAAATAGGAATATGAAAAATCAAGCTCTCTTAATATTTCTTTTATTCTCCGGTTACTGTTTACAGGCTCAGAAACACATTGGTAAAACAAAAGGCGAAATACTTCTTGAAAAATCCGACTGCATTTACGAGTTTGTAAATGCATTTACTTTGGTTGCTAAATGCGAAAAAGGATACGAGGAGTTTCAGTTCAATGGTGGATTGAAGGACTCAAAGAATAACCGTTGCTCGCAGGAATCTTATGAAGTAGATTCATCTTATATCCCTATCTTAAAAAAGACATTGAAGGAATCTTACGCAGACGCGAAATTCTACGGTGTGTTAAAGCAAATGCCGCCACGAATAAAAAGTGACAGCACAGAAAAAGTAAAACTACCCGTTGAATTTATGGAAGCCGGAGGAATGGTCATAGAAGTAATGCAAGGCGATGCACATGGTAATACAGGCAGAGGAATTTATACACTTGTGTTTTATATTTCTTTAAAGCAAGCTAAATCATTCACGGCAGATTCTGTACAACAGCAAAAGCAAAAATGAAACGCTTCATCAGCTTACTCATTCTGCTTTGTATAAAACTTTTTTCCAATACTTTCTATTGTTTCAAAATTCGCTGGCCCAAAAAAGAAATAGTGTGGAGCGATGTAAAATTGATAGTATTTCTGAATCATACTTCTCTTTTCGAGCCTCTCTTTCTTGGGTTTGTTCCTGCAAGTTTTCTTCGAAGACTTTCGCAAAGGATGGTAGCCCCGGGAGCCGATAAAACACTTAACCGCCCGATTGTGGGAACGCTGTATAAATTATTTAATCCGGGTCTTGTTTCTATTACCCGTAAGAGAGACGATAGCTGGCAGCAGTTTATGGATGCTATTTATGATGATGCTATTATTCTCATAGCACCTGAGGGAAGAATGAAACGCAGAAATGGTTTGGACCTTGAAGGCAAAAAGATGACTGTAAAATCGGGAGTGGTGGATATTCTTGCGAGATTAGATAAAGGACAAATGGTATTTGCTTACAGCGGAGGGCTGCATCACGTGCAGGCACCCGATGAAGGATTTCCGCACCTTTTTAAAACTTTGAAGTTAAACCTTGAAGTGTTTGAAATAGCAGATTATAAAGCGCTTTTTTCAGCGGCTACAGGAAGCGGAGAATGGGAAAAATTGGTATTGGAAGATATGCAGCATCGCCTCGAAACTAAAGTTCCTTAATCTTGTGCTATGCAAAAAACCTGCACACAATGTCATACTGTTTTTGAATGCGGTGCTGGCGACCCTTCTAAAACCTGTTGGTGTGCAGAGTTGCCTAAGATAATTTCACCTACTGATACAAGAGATTGTTTGTGTCCAAAATGTCTGAAGAATAGGATTAGTGAAACGGAGATAGATCAATCTGTTGCTGATAAACCAAAATTTGTTTAGACCGCTGCGCTATAAGCAAGGAAGTAAAATTCCTTGAGGGGAGGAATTTCTAATTTAGTCTCAATCACAGTCATTGCCTTGGAAGCCTTAGCAAGTACATTTCAGAAATTCAATTTATTGAAAATAAAATCGATAGAAACAAGTCTTTTCTTGTATAAACATTTTGGTTATAGAATGTTACTTGCAAATACCAAAAAAGACTTTGCTTTGTTCAACTAAAGCTTAAACCCATGAAAAGCGAAGTTAAAGAAAGTGTATTGGTAATTTATCTCGATGAAAATATATTGGGATATTCAGACGTTGATCAAACAATGGAATGGATGAAAGGTTATTTTAGAACCGGGATAAAGCATGTTGTTATCAATATGAAAGGAGTTGCTTTTTTAAATAGTTCGGGCTTAGGCAAATTAGTGCAATGGGTTACCAAGTTTAAAATTGCCGGAGGTAAAATTGTGTTTTGTCATTTATCGGAACATACTCAAAAACTTGTTTCCCTCACTCGTTTAGAGCAGGTGTTTAAAGTGTTTGCAGACGAAACTGCTGCTATTAGCTATTTAAATAACCTGGGAAAGAAGTAGCAGAAAGTCTTGCCGTTGGTTTTCTTTATCCTCTATTTTTGAACAATGTACAGGTAGTCTGCCCGCCAATAAATAAAAAAGGAAAATAATTTCGTGTTCATCATGCAAGACTTCGACAAACTTTGGAACTACTACGACCCTGCTGCTACTGAAATTAAATTTAGAGAGGTATTAAAAGATTCTTCTCCCGTGAAAGATTTGTCGCGGCATGTACAATTGCTTACACAAATTGCACGCACCTATAGTTTACGTAAGCAGTTTGATGAAGCACACAAAATTTTAGATGAAGCAGGCGGACAACTCACCGAAGAAAAAGGAGTGGAGCATATTCGTTATTTCTTAGAGCGCGGCAGAACATTTAATTCATCGGGCGATAAACGCAATGCAGAAATATGTTTTCGGAATGCATTGGATATTTCGCAAAAACTGAATGAAGATTTTTACACTATTGATACTATTCATATGCTTGCCATTATCACTTCGCCTGATGAAAGTATTCGGCTGAATGAAGAAGCTATTGTGTTAGCAGAAGAATCGAAACAAGAGCGGGCGAAAAGTTGGATTGGCTCTTTATATAATAATCTTGCATGGGGTTATTTCGACAAAGCGGAATACGAAAAAGCACTCAGCATTTTTCTTCGCGCTTTAAAATGGAGAGAAGATAAACAGCAGCTGCATGAAATTTTTCTTGCAAAATGGTGTGTGGCACGAACTCTGCGCGCCTTGAACCGAATAGAGGAAGCGATTAAAATTCAACTTGCCTTATTTGAAGAGTTGGTAGATACCGATAGAAAAGACGGATATGTGTATGAAGAACTGGGAGAACTTTATCTTCTAAAAAACGACCCGGTTCACAAAATGTATTTTCAGTTTGCTTATGCAGAACTGAGCCAGGACACATGGCTTAGTAAAAGCGAACCACAGCGAATAGAACGGCTTAAGCAAATGAGTTTAAAATAAATTCCATTTTAACAGGAATAGTTGCTTATTTGTTTCCTGCTTACATGTTTCTTTTACTACATTTGGTTTCCAAAATTTAACTATGAAAATTAAGATTTACTTATCTGCTATTCTTCTCTGTTTGATAGTTGCTGTTTCATCCGTTTCTGCACAAGGAACTTTTACTCAAATACATCAAATTCTTCAGACAAGTTGTGCGGGTTCAAGCTGTCATCAATACGGAGGCAATCCAAGTTTTGATGTTACATTATCTGATGCCGCTTTATATGCTCAGTTAATGGGCACTCCGCTTAATCCGGCTGCGAGAGATTCCGGTAATAAATTGATAACTCCCGGCTATGTTGACCGCAGTTTTCTGTTGAAAAAAATTGTACATGGTCTGAATGAAAATAATCCGCATCTTGCTTTGACTCCGTTGGAAGGTGCGGCAATGCCATCGGGATTACCTGCCTTAACTAAAACTCAAATTGAATTAGTTCGTCAGTGGATTTTGTTTGGGGCACCATTGCTTGGAGATGTAGTAGATACTGCTGTAATCAACCAATATTACAGTGGTAAAGGCAAAGATGATACTTATGCTAGTCATCCCGCTCCGGCTGCCGGTACGGGCTTTCAGATTTATGTAGGTAAGATATTGATACCTGCTAATTCAGAACCCTACTACTATATTAAGCATGATCTCAGGTTACCTTCCAGCATCGAGATACCAAAAATCGCAACCATGCTGGCATCAATTACTCATCATTTTGTCATCTTCAAATTTCTTCCCGGGGCTTCAGCTGCTTACGCAGAGGGATTAAGGCCGGAAGCACAAAGTTCGCATCCCGATGTTTCAGATGGAATTGGAACTGGCCCTAACCTTTGGCAATACGACCTGCCTGCCAATACTGCCTATTTTTGGGAGCAAAGTACGGTTCTGGACTTTAATCTTCATATCCGAAATGGTATGACAGATACGGTGTTAGGTACAGACATTTACATTAACGTTTATACCCAACCTGTAGGTACTGCTCAGAAATTTATGCTGATTAGAAATTATCCTGTATTTACTATTGCAATACCTCCGGATAATGTTGAACACGAATTTATTGAAGTGGCTAACGATACCAATGAAACCAAATATTGGAACGTATGGCAACTTTATGGACATACTCACAAATACGGAACAGACTATGATATTTTTAAAACGAACTCCGATGGCACCATGGGTTCACAGGAATATGAAAGCTGGATGAGTTATGAACTTGGGACGAATGTAGGATATCACCGTTTTGGTGTGGATGCCACATTCAGATTTTATCCCGATGACTCTTTGCTTATAGTTGATCCCCGCATAGGGTGGATACATCGCGCCCGTTACAAAAATCCCACTAGCGACACTATTTACTGGGGCTTAACTTCAGATGAGGAAATGATGGTGATGGGATTTCAATATGTTTATGGCAATGATTTACAACCGCTGTCAGCAGAAAGTATTACCAACGAAACTTTAAAGCTGAATGTATTCCCTAATCCGGCAAATGATTTTGTATCGCTTAGCTACATATTGTATGAACGCACCGACTTAGCAGTAGAACTTACCAATGTACTAGGCGAAACAGTCAGTTTGCTTCAGGAAAAAAATATGGCAGTAGGAAATTATTTAGATGAGATTGAACTAAGCCAATATCCACCGGGGGTTTACCTGCTCAGTTTTAAAACAGATTATTCGTCTGCCACCCGAAGAATTGTAATTGAATAAAAAATATAAAACACCACGAATGAAAAAGCTTTTTTTCTTTGCCATTATCTTGCTCTGTGTTCAATTTTCTAATGCTCAAAACGCAATTCCCAATGCAGGTTTTGAAACTTGGAATGTAAACCCGAATTATGATGACCCTGCAGGTTGGGGAACTATCAATGGGCTTACTTATTTTTTAGGAGTAAGAACAGTAACTAAAGCAACTGCCGTAGGTGAATATCACGGTGGAAGTGCAGCTATAAAATTGGAATCTAAAACAGTTCCTTTGCAAGGTGTTGCGCCTGGCATTGCAGCCACCGGAACCATCAATCCGAATACACAGGCTGTAGATGGAGGAGTTGCTTATAACAAGCGTCCTATTTCATTTACCGGTTGGTACAGATACCAGCCCAACGGAGTTGATACGGGCTCAATAGATGCGCGACTTTCTAAATGGAACAGCAACACTCAACAGCGCGAAGATGTAGGAAGTGCTGAGTTTGTGATAACCTCAACAGTAAACAGCTATGCGCAGTTCACAGTAAATTTTACTTACACCTCTGCTAACTTTCCTGATACTTTAGTTATTACACTTCTTACAAGTTCGGGCGCTAACAGTTCTCCTAACGGAACTAAAATGTGGGTAGATGATTTGGATTTTGTCTTGTGCTCGCCTAATTATTCTGCCATTGCTACTACTACCAGTTCTACCTGCACTGCTAATAATGGTTCAGCTACAGTTAACGCTTCTAACGGAACTAACCCATATTCTTTTCTTTGGTCGAATAATGGCAACACCAATCAGATTACAAATATTGTTGGCGGAACTTATACCGTTACTGTAACAGATGGAAACGGCTGCACGGTGACTACCACTGCAACAGTGAATGCAAACAGCAATCCGCTTACTGTTACTGCCAGTTCAACTCAATCATCTTGTATTTCTAATACCGGTTCGGTAACAGCGTCAAGCAGTAATGGCGCACCAAATTTTACTTATGCGTGGTCAAATGATAGCACTACTTCTACTGTTTCAAATATCGGTGCGGGAACTTATTCTGTAACTATTACCGATTCGAATGGTTGTTCAGGAACAGGAACTACTTCGGTAACTACACCTAATGGACCATCGGCAATAGGTGCTGCTACGGATGTTTTGTGTAACGGTGGTTTAACAGGTGCAGTTAATGTAACTGCTACAGGTGGTACCGGAAATCTTTCCTTTTTATGGAGTAATGGAGTTACTACGGAAGATATAAGTAATCTACCTACAGGTAACTATTGTGTAACTATAACTGATGCAAATAATTGTTCTTTTCAACTTTGCACACCTGTAGCTGAGCCTGATACCTTTTCTTTCGATAATCTATTTATTACTAATGTTTCATGTTTTGGAGGAAATGATGGTAGTGTTACATTAAATGTTACAGGAGGAACCTTCCCTTATTCTTTTGGCAACCCTACATCGAACCTCATAGCTGGAGCTTACTCTATTACTGTTACAGATGCGAATACATGTTCTGCTTCTATTAGTGTATCAATTACACAACCTACTGTATTAACTCTCACTTTAACTGCGACTGATGCATCGTCATCAACCGCAACAGACGGGTATATCAATTCGTTTGTCTCAGGAGGCACTCCTACATATTCATACGTTTGGAGTCCTACTGTCTTTACTCCAAATCTTACAGGATTTCCTCCGAGTTGGTATTGCCTTACAGTGACAGATGCCAATTCATGTATAGTAACAGCTTGCGCCACTATTTCCGCACCTTCTGCTATCAACAATATTTCGGATGAGGCAATTAAACTCTATCCCAATCCTGCCAGTAATAAAATTGTAATTGAAACAAGTTCTTCAACAGATAAATTCACTTTTTCAATTTATAGCTTAGAAGGTAAACTGGTAGAAGAAAAAAGTATTAGCGGAGAAAGTGTTGCGGTAGATGTAAAACAACTTTCTGTGGGTTTGTATTCTTACCAGCTAAAAAATAGTTCTTCAGGAAAAGTGAGTTACGGTAAGTTGCAGATTCAAAGATAAACGCTCAAGATATTTTTGAAAAAGCCATCCATCTATTCGGGTGGCTTTTTTATTTCTGAATTAGTAATTGATATTTGCTCCGATGCTTGACACTTTTCTTTTTATACACTGGAACCCCAATCCTGATTTCGTTTCCTTCGGAAACTTTTCGATTAAATGGTATGGTATGCTGTGGGGTCTTTCGCTTCTTTCGGTTTTTTTTATTGAGCAATACGTTTTTAAAAAGCTGAAACTGGATGAAGAAAAAATTACACTTGGCATTCAATACGTTTTTATCTGCGGATTGGTTGGTGCGCGTTTAGCGCACATTATTTTTTATCAACTCGATTTTTATATCGCACATCCCGAAGATATAATTGCAGTATGGAAAGGTGGATTAGCAAGTCATGGCGGAGTGGTTGGTGCGTTTCTTGGGTTATATTTTTTCTCGAAACGAAATAAAGAGTTTAGCATTTTTTGGCTGCTCGACCATGCTGTTATCGGGGCGATTCTGCTGGCTTCGCTTATTCGCTTGGGCAATCTTATGAATTCTGAATTGTATGGCATTCCAACAAATGTTCCATGGGCATTTGTTTTTGAACAGGTAGATAATATTCCGCGCCATCCAGTCGTTTTATACGAAAGCATTGCTTATTTCCTGATTCAGATATTATTGATTTTGCTTTTTAATAAATACAAAGAATCGAAGCCGGGAATATATCTCGTAGTTTTTTTCATTGTAATTTTTTCAACCCGTTTCGTTCTCGAATTTTTCAAAGTACCGGAAGGAGATTTATTTTTTGAGGTTATCAGTAAAACACAAATGCTTAATGTTCCGTTTATTGTAACAGGTATTATTCTTTCTTATTTCGTGTTTAATAATAAGTTGCGGTACAATTATTAAGAACCGCTTATGATGCAGTTTCTTACTACTCACTATTTACTACTTGCCACTCGCTTCTCTCACAATGGCTAAATATGAAAAATGGCTGGGAGCCGGTTTAGGCTGGATGGTAACAGGAAATCCTATTGGTGGATTACTGGGTTTTATTGCAGGAAGTTTTATTGAAAAAGGAAATAAAAGCGAAGCGCAACATATTTTAGACGGATTATCAGAGTTCGAAACCAATCTGCTTGTTCTTGCTTCACATCTGATTAAGATAGATGGTAAAGTTTCATTAGAAGAAATTTCTTTCACCCAAATTTTTTTTGACATTCATTTTGACGGCAAGCTTTCAGATAAGCGTTCACAGGTTTTAAATCATTGTTTGCAAAAAGAATATGACTTAAATGTAGTGTGCGATCAGTTACGCATGTATTCGCAACTCTCAACACGTATTCAGGTGGTGCGTTTCCTTTTTGATTTGGCAATGAGCGATGGAGAACTGAATGAGCGGGAGAACTATTTCATTTTCAAAGTGGCAGGTTATCTGACTGTGAACGATGTGGATTTCCGTAGAATAAAGACAGAGCATTTGGAACAAAATATTTCCGAGTATGAAATTTTAGGAGTTAGGAGAGATGCAACATTTATGGAAATAAGAAATGTCTACCGGCAACTTGTTCTAAAATATCACCCGGATAGAAACTCGCATCTGAGTGAAGGTGAAAAGAAAAAACTATCCTCAAGATTCCAGCAGATTAAGGAAGCGTATGAAAGCATAAAGAAACAGAAAGGATAAAACCAACTATTCGTAGTGATACATTTTTTTTCTTTCTTTATTTTTCTACATTTAGATAAAATTTAAACCCACTCAATCTTATTATATGAAAAAAGGAATTTACCTTATGCTGATGATAGTTGTGCTTTATTCATCTTGCAAGAAAGAGGCAGATGATTCAACTCCTGCTGATGTAGCTGCAGTTGTAAAATCAGTGTCACAAATCCCTAGCGGAATGAACACAAATTACACGTACGACTCACAAGGTCGTTTGGAGACAGTAAGAAACTCTGACGGAACAGGAATGAATATTGTTTACAGCGGTGATACGGTAACAGAAAGTTTACTCAATGACAGCGGATATGTATTTGCGAGAAATATTCTATTTCTGAATGTAAACGGAATAGCTACGGCTTCTTACTTTCGCGACACCTTTGGCGGTATTCTTTCGTACAGCGAATATTTTTACGATGGCAATAATTTTAAAATAGATGAAAGAAATTATGCGCCATCAGGAACTCAAACAGGTCATAAGGAATGGTCTATTTCAGCAAATAACGTGTATTACTATTCTACAACCGATTCGCTTACACTTCAAAATAATGCCACAATTGGATACAGTTATTCCTTTGAAGCAAAGAACACAATAGGAAATGATAATATGGGGTTGAAATACTACGGCAAAAGTTCTGAGAATCTGGAGAAGACAATGCAAAAGGCAAGCAGCATTACCGGAAATGTTTATTACACCTTTCAATATACTTTCGATGGTTCGGGCAGAGTGGCGAGTAAAAGTGCCTATAATCACTTGAGCGAATTGGTATACACTAATACTTATACTTACAACTAACCTTAACTTCTCTATTCTTACAGCCCAAACTTTGTTGACTTTTTAGCCAATACAAAGCACGAGTTGTAAGCTACAAACCCCGAATTTGAACTTATCAAGTTGAGTTAACGTATTACAAGCATATTAAATAATAAATATGCAAGCTACCAATACACAACTTGAGCAATACAACCTGAGCCATCATAATTTTGTGGAGGCTTATAAAATGATTAATGAGTATGTGGCTGAACTTTACCAGCTTCCTAAAAAATTGGTGGAAGATGCCGGCAGTGCGTTAGATACTTTCTGCTCTGAGGATTCGAAATCCGCTACAAATATTAAAGTGGAAAAATCGTGCAGAGTGGTAATTGATTTTATGGATCAGTTAGATGAGTTTACTTTACAAACCATACAATTGTTTAATGAGCATAAGCAGCATGTAGATGCAACGCGAATCTATATAAGAAATGTGTATGCTATACAAGCAAAGTCGGGCTTAGATAATACTTCGAAAGAAATGCAGACATATAATGAACTGGCGCTGGAATTAAATAAACTGCTTGAAGGATTGCGTGAGATTAAAGTGAAAGCTGACGAAATGATAGGCAGGTTAGAAAAACTTGAATTGCGCTGGGAGAATATAAAGGTCAAGATGAATTAATTGCTAAAGTATTATCTATATACTATACCAATTCGAACCTTATTTTACCATTTTCTCCTCTTAATTTCCCCTTTACAAAATATACTTTGTTAGTTTAAAGTTGCAAACGCTTGCGCTCCGGCAACTCGGTGTTTATATTACTTACACAAACGCACCGACTATGCAGCAACATAAAGATACATACCAGAACTACCTGAACCTTCACCGCAATTTTAACGAAGAGCACAGAAGTGTCAGCCGTCAGATTACCGACCTCTATCAGTTACCTAAAAAGTTTATGGAGGAAAATGAAAAGGCAATTCAAATGTGCCTGTCGGAGAGAACACCAAACGGAGTTCCTCATCATGCTGAGTTATCGCACAATGGCATCCGCGACTTTCTTTTTATAGTAGAAGATTTCAAGCTTCAAACAATGGAGTTGTTTTTCGAGCACCGAGTACACATTGACAAATGCACCATTTATGTGGTGAAAGTTGCCGATTTGCAAAAAAAGTCAGATGGCAATAACAGTTCGGAAACTGAAGAAGAGTATGTGAAGCTGATACCTCAATTAGAAGAATTGCGAGAAGGATTGAAAACATTATTTGCAAAAGCCGAAGCAATGGCAAGTCGTTTGGAAACTATACAGGCAAGATGGGATAGAATTAATTCAAAAGCTATATAAAAGTTTCATGGTGATTTTAGGTAAGACTCCTCCCGCGCAAGCGGAGGAGTTTTTTTATTTCGGGAAAGTGGAATCAATTCATCATTGCCCTCTCTCCGGCTATTCTCTTCTGAATGTCGTTCAGTTCTCCTTTAGGAATAGCCGCAATCAGTTTCTGAGTGTAATCCTGTTGAGGATTATTGTAGATGTCATCACTTATTCCCATTTCTTCAATCTTACCTTTATTCATTACCACCATGCGGTCGCTCATAAATTTTACTACCGAAAGGTCGTGCGAAATAAAAATATAAGTGAACTTAAATTCTTCGCGCAACTGAATGAGAAGATTTAATACCTGTGCCTGAACAGAAACATCAAGTGCAGAAACAGATTCATCGCAAATAATAAACTTTGGATTTAAAGAAAGTGCCCTTGCAATACAAATACGCTGACGCTGTCCTCCTGAAAACTCATGCGGATAGCGATTGAAATGTTCAGGTTTCATATTTACCTTTCTCAGCAGGTCTAACACTTTTTCTTTTCTCTCTTTTTCATTCGAATAAACACCATGAACAGTCATGGGCTCCATAATAGCATTGCCAATGGTAATGCGCGGGTTGAGCGATGAGTATGGGTCCTGAAAAATAATCTGCATGTGTTCACGCATTTGTTTCATATCCTGCTGACCCAGCGTGAGCAGATTTTTCCCATCAAAAATAACTTCGCCTCCATGCGCAGGTACTAATCGAAGAATAGTTCTTCCTAAAGTAGTTTTTCCGCAACCCGATTCACCTACCAAACCAAGAGTTTCGCCTTCATGCACATCAAAACTTACGTCATCTACCGCTTTTACATAGTCGGTTGTTTTGCCAAAAAAATTCTTTGAAGTGCTAAACCATGTTTGCAAATTCTTGACCTGTAAAATTGGTTTGCCGCTAAGAACTTTTTCTCTGCGCGCTTTTGTGGTTTCATCAGAAATAACAAAAGCATTAACGGCATCAGCCACAGAAGTATGTTTTTCAATAACAGTTCCATCTTCTCTTTCTTCCATAAAATCAACTACAGTTGGCAATTTGCTTAATCGTTTGCCCAAGGGTGGACGGCAGGCAAGCAAACTTTTGGTATAAGGATGTTGCGGATTTCCAAATATCTCCAGCACCGTTCCCTGCTCTACAATTTTTCCTTTATACATTACCAACACCCGGTCAGCAATTTCTGCAATCACACCTAAGTCGTGTGTAATAAACATAATAGAGCTATCAATCTCTCCTTTCAATTTTGCCATCAGGTCGAGGATAGTTGCCTGCACTGTTACATCCAAAGCTGTAGTAGGTTCATCGGCAATGAGAATGCTCGGATTGCAACTCATAGCCATGGCAATCATCACTCTTTGCTTTTGTCCTCCTGAAAGTTGGTGTGGATATGCATCTAAAATTCTTTGAGGATTCGGAAGTTTTACCTTCTCAAACATCTTCAGGGTAATTTCTTTCGCTTCGTGTTTCGAAACTTTCTGATGAAGAGTTATGGCTTCCATCACTTGGTCGCCACAAGTGAAAACAGGATTGAGCGAAGTCATCGGCTCTTGAAAAATCATGGCAATTTCATTGCCACGATACTTGCGCATTTCTTCTTCAGAAATCTTAGTGAGGTCAACTTTAGTTCCGTCTTTTTGGTAAAAATTTATTTCTCCCGAAGCTATTCTTCCAGGCGGGCTAGGTATAAGACGCATAGCGGAAAGAGAGGTAACTGATTTTCCTGAGCCGGATTCGCCAACTATGCCGATAGTTTCGCCTCTGTGTAATGTGAAACTTATATCATTTACCGCTTTTACAATTCCGTCATCGGTTTTAAATTCGGTTACTAAGTTCTTCACTTCCAGCAAAATCTTTCCGTTGCTCATTATTGTTTACCGCTTACACTTTTTGTTTTACAAGCGGGCTAAAAATATCTTTAAATAACAACTTTGCAAAAGCAACAAGTAGATGTAGCTTTCGTTGAATTGACAGGTTTCAAATAAATCATACAGTTGAGGAATAAGACAATAGCAAGTGAATAAAAATATTTCTCCGATAACCAACAGATACTAATTTTGTAGGTATTACCTAAATAAAAAAACAACCATCATGGAAAACAACCAAAACGGGGGAGACAAAAAAATTTATCTCGCCATTATAGTACTGTTGCTTATTACAAATAGCGCAACTCTTTATTTGTACTTCACTACCAACAAGGCAAAAACTGATTTAACTACTCAGAAAATTGAACTCGAAAACGACTTCAAAAATCTGAATGATACACTTGATTCCAAGAAAATGGAATTGGAAGAGTTGCGTGGCGAAAACGACCAATTAGACAGTCTAATTACTGTTAAGCAGGAAGAAATTGATAAGCAGAAGAAAAACATTGCCAATTTGTTTTCAAAAGGCAAAATGACAAATGCAGAATTAAAGAAGGCAAAAGATATGATTGCCGCGTATGAAACTTCTATTTCTGATTTGAAAAAACAGATAGAAGAATTAGTAGCGCAAAATCAGCAGCTAAATACACAGAACCAACAACTATCTACTGACTTAACTGCCGAAAAACAAACCACTTCTCAGTTAACTGAACAAAATAAAGGGTTGAGCCAGAAAGTGCAGATAGGTTCATTGCTCCAATTGCAGAATATGGAGGTGAAGGGAATAAGGAAGAAAGGAAGCGGTAAGGAAGTAGAAGTAAGAAGATCGAAAGTGGTAGAAAGCCTTCGTATTACTTTTGAAACTGGAGAAAACAAAGTGTTGGATGCAGGTAACCTAAGTTTGTATGTAAGAATTATCAATCCTAAGGGCGAAACTATTTCTGTTGCGGATCAAGGTTCGGGCAACTTTAAAATGGCAGGGTCTGACCAAGAAGTTCAGTTTACCAAACAAGCTGATATTGATTATTCACAAACCAACAAAAAAGTGGTTGTTTACTGGAGCCAGAACGTAAACACTCCGGGAACTTACAAAGTAGAAGTTTACCAAAGCGGGTATGTAGTAGGATTGGGGCAAATTGAATTGAAGTAAATTCTACATTTCTTATTAAAAAACCTTCCCGGCTTGCGCTTTGGGAAGGTTTTTTATTTCACAAAAAGGGGCAAATACTATTTTAAAACACAGCAGGTTTATTAGGGTTAGTTTACTTTGCATCTATGCAATACACCCTCTACGAATTTCAAACCAGCAATGAAGTTGAACGCGACTGGCTCATATCTATTCTAACTGATTATGGTTTTGAAGGATTTGAAGAAACTTCCGATTCGCTGAAAGCATATATCCAATCGGGAAAAATAGCTGCTACGCAGCTAAAAGAAATACTATATGATAACGAGCTGCATCATATCGCTATTACTTGCTCAGAGATAGAAAACAAAAACTGGAACGAAGAATGGGAAAAGAATTTTGAGCCGGTGTTGATTGCAAAGCGGGTGGCTATTCGTGCACCATTTCATCCTGTTACACCAACCGAATATGAAATTATTATTGAACCTAAGATGAGTTTCGGTACCGGGCATCATGCAACTACTGCGGGAATGGTGGAACTGATGCTGAAAGAAAATTTTGAAGGTAAAAGTGTTCTAGACTTTGGTAGTGGCACAGGAGTGCTTGCCATACTTGCTGCCAAGTTAAAAGCTGCAAACATCAAGGCTATAGACCACGAAGAATGGGCGTATAAAAATTGTATCGAAAATATTGAGCGGAACAATTGTGTTCATATAAAATGTATTCATGGCGATGATGCTTTTGTATTTAGCGAACGCTTCGACATTATATTGGCAAACATCAATCGCAACGTGATTTTAAAAAACATACAAAAGTGGAAAAGTTTGCTGAATGAAAATGGAATATTGATGGTAAGCGGAATATTATTGAGTGACGAAAAAGAGATTATCAGCGAAGCGGAAAAAAGCAAGCTGCACGTAAAAAATATTTTAAGAAATAACGGCTGGCTGGCTGTTTCCTTTTCAGCATAAACCATAATGAAAAACCGGATGCAAAAATTCATAATCGCTCTTCTTCTGTTTGCATCGTGTATAGCACACGCTCAAACTACCACCATGACTTTCGGTAAAGAACAGGCGCAGTTTGTAAAAGATCTCAGCTACTTTATGACGCTCAACAAAACGGAGCAGAACATAGTTACCATGAATGCTTTCGAGAAGATGGTGAAGGAAGCGAAGATTCCCGCTACTTGGTTTGAGCAGATGAGTAAAACCTGCAATGCAATGGCAGAAAGAAACATGGCAGCACTCACTCACTATAATCCATACATTGAAGCGGCAATGGCTGCGGCAAAAAGCGGACTGAGTGATGCGCAGTTTGCATCTTGGACAGGTTTTGTAACCGATATTATTGATGCGCAAAAGAAAGGCGACAACGGTCCTTTTTTGAAAACGATGGATTTTTCCGAATCATTTTTTTCGAAAGGAGCACTTAATTCCACGGCTGCTAAAACATGGAAAACCGATTCGAAAGATTGTAAATTCAACAGCGATGGGTTGCGACCTTTTGTAAGTTTTACCAATACTAACCTTGTCGGAACTATCAAAGATGATTCGGTGCGTATCAATAACACATCGGGTAGTTATTTTCCACTTGAAACAAAATGGGAAGGCAAAGGCGGCAGAGTAGATTGGGGTCGCGCGGGCTTAGATGCCGGCAAAGTGTATTGCACCGTAAGAAACTACGAAGTCAATTGCAATAATTTTGGATACACAGCCGACACAGTTACGTTCAATTACACAGAGTATTTCAAAACTCCGCTTACCGGCAAACTCATTGATAAATTGAGTTCAGGGTCTGATAGCACTCGCATTACTTATCCTCGTTTCGAATCGTACGAAATGGGAATTACTGTAAAAGATATTGCTCCCAATGTTTCCTATGTAGGTGGCTTCAGTTTGCACGGAGCTAAAGTATTGGGCTATGGCAATACAGAGGTTGAGCCTAAACTCGATTTTTATGCACGAGGTGGCAGCAAGAAAATAATGACAGTTAGGTCGTCTTCTATCAGCATTAAGCGCGGAGAAGAGTTGGGAGCTACCAAAGCAGAAGTAACTATTTATTTCGGCAGCGATTCTATTTATCACCCGCAATTAGATGTAATTTATAAAGCGGCAAAACGCGAAGTGCGTTTGCTGAGAGGAGAAAGTGGTTTGAGTAAAGCAAAATTCACCGACTCGTATCACAATCAGGATTTTCAAACCGATGCTATTTATTGGAATCTTGATTCTACCATTCTTAATCTCAAAATTCTTTCGGGAGTAGGAGAGAAGCCGGGAGTTTACGAATCGGTGAATTATTTCAATAAGGAATTGATTCGAAAAACGCAGGGTTATACCAACTATCAGCCGCTTACTATTTTGAAAAAAATGGTAGAGCAGCAAGGCGGCTCGCGCGATATAAATGCGTTTGAAGTAGCGCGAACAATAGACCCGAAGTTGAAAGAAGGCGAAATAAAATCATTATTGTATGAATTAGTAGAAAACGGATTTATTCTGTACAACGAAGAGTTGGGAATAGTAACGGTGAAAGACAAAACGCTCAACTATGTACTGGCAAACGCCAAGAAGATTGATTACGATATTATTCATATCAAATCGCTTCCTAAAAAAGGAAATGACTTTATAGACTTAGCCAACAATAACATTGATTTGAAAGGTGTGCAGGAAGTGCCTATAAGCGATACTGCTTATGTTTATTTCCGTCCGAAGGGCAATGCTATCAGTTTGCAGAAAGACCGCAATATGGAGTTTGACGGTTTAATTTATGCAGGAAGAACTGATTTGACCGGACAGAAGTATAAGTTCAACTACAAACCATTTACGGTTGACCTTACGCAAGTGGATACCATGGTGCTTTATATTCCTGATAGTTTAAACTCGGTGGACAAAGACGGAAATCCTGTCTTGGTGCCAATGAAATCTCGCATTGAAAACATTAAAGGATTATTGGAAATAGATGCTCCCATTAATAAATCAGGAAGAACACACTTATTACAGTTTCCTAAACTTCACAGTAAAGAAAAATCGAATATTTTTTACGATGACCCGGCCATTGCAAAAGGAGCTTACACCCGAAATAATTTCTCTTTCGAATTATTGCCGTTCCGTTTAGATAGTATGGGCATTTTTAGTCCGGGAATGGTTAACTGGCCAGGCACTTTAAAGTCGGCAGATATATTTCCTGAAATTGAGAATCGCATTTCTATCCAAAAAGATTTATCGCTTGGTTTTAAAGGCGAGGCAC
>JBKJJB010000265.1:0-3258 GCA_046598235.1 Chitinophagales bacterium | reverse complement strand
TTCTTTTTCATCATCGTATTTATAAGGGCTGCAAATCAACATAATTTTCTTTATAGCTTTACCGAAGTAAACAATACTTGTATGATAGACATACTTAAGCAACCCTGGCATTGGAGCGTAGCCGGGATTTTGATTGGCTTAACCGTTCCGCTGCTTTATCTTATTGGCAACAAGCCGTTCGGAATCTCTTCTTCGTTTCGCCATTTATGTGCTGCCTGTTTGCCGGGGAATATTTCTTATTTCAACTATGACTGGAAGAAGGAGACCTGGAATATTTTTTTTGTAACCGGAATTTTAATTGGTGGAATTGCAGGGGGAACGTTGCTTGCCAACCCCAACCCAATTGAAATTGCAAGCTCTACACAACAACAACTGGCTCAGCTCGGGGTTCAGAATTTTTCTGAACTCGTGCCTACTGATATTTTTTCATTCAGCGGTTTAATGACAATCAAAGGATTTATACTGATTGTGATTGGCGGGTTTTTGGTTGGCTTCGGAACACGTTATGCAGGCGGTTGCACTTCGGGACATTCTATTACAGGTCTTGCCAATTTTCAGCTTTCAAGTTTGGTTGCCACTATTTGTTTCATGGCGGGTGGATTTATTACTACATGGCTTTTGTTGCCGTTAATTTTTAAACTTTAAGAAAATGAAAAATATAATTGAAGAAGAAGGAACCAACCATCAGTCAACGCAAGAAACATTTCTCTCTAACCTGAAATATGTTTTTGTGGGGATTTTCTTCGGCATCGTTTTCGTAAAAGCAGAGATAGTTTCATGGTTTAGAATTCAGGAAATGTTCCGCCTTGCTTCCTTTCATATGTACGGAGTAATCGGAACGGCTGTGGTAGTGGCAACTATTTCGACTCTCATTATTAAGAAATTCAATATCAAAACTGTTCAAGGTGAAGATGTGATTTTTAGCGAACGCCCTTTCAACAAGGGAAATATTATTGGGGGATTATGTTTTGGTCTTGGCTGGGCACTTACAGGAGCATGTCCTGGACCTATGTATGGATTGATTGGAAGCGGCTTTCTTGTTTTTATTGTTGCCTTGTTGAGCGCAGTGGCGGGTACCTATGCGTATGGCGTTCTACAAAATAAATTACCTCACTGATATTTGAGTTTTATCGCTCGATAGTATTTTAGAAATACTTCTCTGCATTGCTGATGGCAAATAATGAATCCAACATTCCCTTCCGTAAACCCAAGTTTGAAAAAATAGTTTCGAATGAATTTAAATGGTGCACTAAAAAACGCTTTCCATACTAAGTAGAAAATATTTTCTGACTTGAGGTGTTGAGCCCCAATGGTGGCGAATTCCTCCACCTGATTTAAAAGAGATTCATGCGTTGGATAAGTGTTGTGCAGAATATCTCCTTTCAAATGTTGGGTGATTGAATTGCCTCTCATCTTAAATTTGTCATGTGGATTTGTACCCATCCACTCGCCCTTAAACTTATTCCACAATCGCAACTTGGTATCAGGATACCAACCGCAGGTTTTAATGGGCTTGCCACAATAAAAATTCAAACGATTCATCGTATATCCATCTGCCTCTATATTTTCCTTCACCGCTGAGATAGCTTGTTTCAATTCATCACTCAAAATTTCATCCGCATCTATTGAAAGGACATAGTCATAAGCCGCTTGCTCCTTTGCAAAATTCTTTTGTTCAATGTGTCCGGCAAATTTATTTTTAAAGAATCTTGCTCCTTTGGCTTTTGCGATTTCTTCTGTTTTATCGGTCGAGAAAGAATCAATCACTACAATCTCGTCCGCAATTTCTTTTACCGAATCAATACACCTTCCGATGTTTTCTTCTTCGTTAAGAGTGATGATGACCACCGATAGTTTATTCATTTACAGAAAATAAAATTTCTTCTACAAAACTTTCTTTCAAGTAAAATCCCGCATCTTTAATAAGAGCATTTAGCAAAGGTTTAACCTGACTGATGTATCCTCGCTTTTTCGCTGCCATCAATACGCCAACAGTTCCCATTACAGGCAGATTCATACTTTCGGCTATCACCCTCCCTTTGTTCTCATCCATCAGTAAAATTTCTGCCCTCATTTTTTTCGCCAAAACAATGGCTTCTGCTTCCCCGTTGTCTAAGCTAACCTGAAGAAATTGAGGAATGGGTTCATTTAATTCTTTGATCTGAACCCATTCATATTCCAGAAACCTGGAAATGGAAGAGGAGAATTGTATATTTTTTCGCAACTCGCGATCCACTGCTCTCGGAACTACTACGGCAGTAAATAACTTTCGAAGCAAAAAATCATGCTCTATGATAACAAGTCCACGAACAGGAGATGTGTCGGAAACAACAATCAAGGGTAGAGCGATTTGATAATTTCTGTATCCTTTTCAAAATCTGCTTTTGTGTAATGTGCTTCAATTTTGTTTGCTGACAGCAATTTTTGAAAATCGTGCTGTTCCATATCGGCAAATTTGCTTGCTTGCCCTAAGGTGAAGATATTTCGTTCATAAAGGAATAGAGCCAATTCAGATTTCAGACGTATGGCGTTCATGTTTGCCTGGCGCAGTACTTCATCGGGAAATTCAATGTTCATACAGATTGGTTTTAGGACGAAATTAAGCAATTTTGAAAGTGGCAACCGAAAGTTTTTTCATTCTTTCTTAAACTGATTCATTAAAAGTAAAAGAAAGATGAGATAAAAGCCTGTCCCCATTTGTTCTTCAAGTGTAGATTCGGTAAAAAAAGAGGAAAACAAAATAAGATGAAGAACCATGATAAGCCAATGCTTATAATTACCGTGATACAAAAGCGGAAAGAAAAAAGCACACATAAAAAGACTTAGCCCCATTATGCCGGTACTGGCAAGCACCCACAAAAATTGATTATGTATTGGCTTACGATCAACATCTTCTAATTGAGAAAAATTTTGCGCATAGAAATTTTCCATTTCATTTTTCAAATCACCCGCGCCAACTCCAATCCACAAATTTTGTTTTGCTATTTCAAATCCTCCTTTCATAGATATAAGCCGAACGCCATCAGAAAGCCCATTCAGTTCTCCCTTTTTAAATTGAATAAAGTCGTAATGCATGTAACTCCATTTGTTATGAAGACTTGGCACAAACTGTATCGCGAGATATGGAATAACAATAGCGAGTACCGCTAAAATTCCACCCGTAAGAAATTGCTTCCTCATGAAAATATACCGGATAATTAAGAAGAATATTCCGATATAAAGCGCAAGGAGGGCGCTTCGAACAGAAAGAATATGAAG
>JBKJJB010000036.1:0-3695 GCA_046598235.1 Chitinophagales bacterium | reverse complement strand
CTGGGTTTTGCTATAGAGCGTTCTACCGATGGACAAAACTGGACTCCAATAGGATGGGTGGACGGCCACAATAATACCACAGTTGAAACCGAATATTCTTACAATGACGAAAGCATTCTGCCTAACATCCGCTATTACTATCGTTTAAAGCAAATGGATTATGACGGACAGTTTGAATACACCGATGTAGTTACCGCTATTATCCATGCCGAGGCATTAGTGACCGTAAAGGATTTTATTCCTAATCCTGCTTCGGATAAAACAAACTTGCTTATTATCTCTTCTATTGAGCAAAAGCTTACCATTGATTTTTATGATCTGATGGGCAGAAAGGTTATGCTGAACACTTTTAATATCAATGTAGGCGCAAACAATATAGAGTTTGATACCCGCAAATTACCGGCAGGAACTTATACTGCTTTAATTACTGCCAACGAAATAAGCACTAAGAAATTGGTTATAACGAAGTAGGAAATAATTACCACCCTGCTCTTCGAGTACCCCTGAAATACTACTCGTTACACAAAATTTTTTTGCACAGTCATAATGCGGTTCAATATCCGTAAAAATCAGGATGTGGAATTGTGAAAGAATTCTACTTCTTCCTCCTCCAATCAATAGTATGAAAAGCAAACAGGCGGATGCCGTGAACTATTTCGTTGCCCTTGGGGGTAAATGAAAAAACATTCAGATAGCCTAATTGCAATTGCAGCGCATCGGTAATCTGGTAGAAGAAACCCGCAAAAGCGCGGTTTTGGTCAAACACTTTTACTTTATCGGAAGAATAAGCATTGATGAATACTTCGTTGTTGAGCACCGCGCCCCAGCTTCCCTGTTTAAATTCTTTCTTCTTAAAACTCCATACCATCATGTAGTTGTAGCGGAACCGTTGGCGAAAAACGTATCCGTCCACAATAGTTTCACCGCTTGTTTTTTGAAGGAAACGCTGCTCGCTTCGCAGTGCATGAATCGCCCTGAAATTTTTACTGCTGTAAACATACTGCACCTGTTGCCAGGGGCGGTGTTCCTGCCTTACAAATTCCATATTGGTAAGCGAAGGAAACTGCGGCACGTAAGCATAGCCCACCGTTAAGCGCAAATTATCTTTCACAAAATAAGTGCCGCCAAAGCGGATAATTTCCATGTGAAAGTTTTTGGCGAAATCGTTTTTAGTGCGGTGGTGAATATCTACCCAATAACCCCAGTGTTTAGCCACACGCCCCTGGTGCAAATAACCAAACCAAAGTTGCTTATCGGTGTTGGAAAAACCGGAAATGGTGAGCCACATAAAACCAAAAAGCAGCATGTATTTTTTCATGCTGCAATTATATGGCATAATGTAATTAGTGGGTAGAGTAAATTTCATTGACATGACAGGTGCCTCTTTACACTTTGTTTAATCCATGGAATAATGGAATGGTGGAATAATGTATAAAGGGCTGTTGTTGTAATTCCAATCATCCATTATTCCATGGTAAAAATTGTTGCGGCTGCTCAAAATGCAGAAAAAATTCCGCCCACGCATTAATACTCCGCCTGTAACAAAACCGTGTCCGATGAAAACAAGAAATAGAATAACTCGAAACACCAGCGGAGTATTGTCCGTTACAAATTCCTTTGCCTATTGAAATGATGAAGTCATGGCGTGGGTGGTTTCTGCTTTTGCTTTACGGAAAATTCGTGTTCAATACCGAATCTCAAAGTATGAATTTCGTCAAATTGATTTCCTGTTCTTCGCTGTCGGAAAAAGTACATGTAGTTTAAAGACAACGTTAACCCTCCTGCCGGACGATAAGAAAAACCTCCCATCAAACGGTTTTGGTCAAACACATTATACACAATGCTCTTGCCGGCATTAATCATTACTTCATCGCTAACCAGCAGCTTAAACGGATTTTTGTTTTTGCCCGCAGTGAACAAAGTAACTTCTGCTCCAATCCGATAACGGAACCGCATGATAAATGTAACACCCGGCACCAAATTTTCGCCCTGCGAATTTCTGATAAACCGTTGTTCCATCTTGTAGCGGTGTACGAGTGTAAGAATTTTTACTTGCTCAAAACTCTGTCGGTAAAACACCCACTGCTCCGGTCGAAACTCCGGCACGGGCAATTTTCCGTTCCATGTAAAAAACTGAGCATAGCCTGTTCCCAAACTCCACTTTGATTTAAAATGATGTAGGAAATAAGTTCTTGCCACTGCCTGCGATTGAGAAGCAGGAGCGTAGGAGTGTCGCTCGCTCAGATTAATAATCACACTCCAGCGCGGATGTACTTTTATCGTTTCTGTAAAGTCGTACCAGATTTGCTGCTGGTTGATGAGCTGTTTGCTCGCGCTATGCAGCATTGTAGAAACAAAAAGGAAATAAACGGTAAAGAGTTTGCGCATACCCGATTTATGAATAAGCGATTATAGCTATTAATCAACTTATCCCGTGAAACAATCATACCATAATAAGAAAGCGGAGCAGCCCGTACACCGCACTCACTCCAATCCAAAATATCATGTTCAGGTTAAACCGATAAAGAGCAAGGAAAGAAATAATAACCCATGCGAGAGAAATGTAATCAAGTGCTGCAATCGAAATTCCTGAAGGGAACAGTACCGCTGTGCCTAAATAAATAGTAAGGTTAAGCACCACACCTACCACAGCGGCTGTTACCAGCGCGAGTATTTCTTTTACTTTTTTATTGTCCTGTGTTCGTTCAATAATCGGTGCTCCGATAAAAATGAAAAGAAAGCAGGGAAGAAATGTGTAGAAGGTTGTTGTAACCAATCCGAGTGTTCCCATTGCAAGCGAACTGCCGAAATGATTATACCCCGCCATAAAGCCCACAAACACTAAAACCATAATCAAAGGACCGGGTGTAGTTTCCCCGAGGGCAAGTCCGTCAATCATTTGCAGGTTCGTAAGCCAGTGAAATTTTTCAACACTTACTTGCGCCACATACGGCAGCACTGCATACGCACCGCCAAAAGTAACGAGTGCCGCTTTGGTGAAAAACACAGAAAGTGTTTTCCAAAAACTGAAATCGCTGGTTAGAAAATAGAAGACAACTAAAGGGATTATCCAAAGCACCACACCCGTTGAAACTTGTTTCCAAAATTTTAAAGGATTGAAACCCGTGTCGGAAACAACCGTGCTCTTATTGATGAAATAATCGCTCTCGTCAATTTCTTTCTCGCCTGTGTTGTTATTAGCTGTTTTCAAAAACTGAGGAAAGAAGGCGCGCGTTATTGTTGCCAACACAAGCGCACCGAGAATAATCAGCGGAAAAGAAATATTCAAAAAGAAAATACAAACAAATGCAGCCGCAGCTATGAAATAATGAAACGTACTTCTCAGCGATTTTTTTCCAATCTTAATCAAGGCGAGAATTACAATGGCGATAACTGCCGGTTTCAAACCATTGAACATAGCATAAATCCATGGTACGTTTCCGAACGAAACATAAACAATACTCAATGCGAGAAGTATAAACATAGAAGGCAGCACAAACAAAATACCGGCAGCAAGTCCTCCTCTTATTCCATGAAGCAGCCAACCGATATAAATAGCCAATTGCTGTGCTTCGGGACCGGGGAGAATCATGCAATAGTTGAGCGCATGAAGAAAGCGGCTGTCGCTTATCCATTTCTTTTTGTCAACTATGTATTCGTGCATAATGGCAATCTGTCCCGCAGGTCCGCCAAAA
>JBKJJB010000441.1:0-3602 GCA_046598235.1 Chitinophagales bacterium | reverse complement strand
TTTGTATCTACAGGAATCATCTTGGTGTGACTTGCGGCTTATTACTTTGCCCGGCATATACCACCTACTAAATGTTTCGCTGCAATTTTGTGCCATAGAAACAGCTGTATCCAATTTACTTTCATCTTCTATAGTCATATTTTTTAATGGAAACTTGACTTTTTTATTCTGAAGGAGATCTGTAAACTGAGGGTTCCAGTCATCTTTTACAGAGTAAATAAATCTTCTGAATGCAACCATGTCTTCTGTCCACATCGGTAGCCCCCGAATATCTTGAGTTAATTCTAGTTTTCCGTGATTAACTATATTTCTAATAGGCCAGATTCCATAGCTGAAGAAAATACCCAAAGAATAAGCCGCAAACACAAGCAATTCTTTTTTCAATGATTTTCTAAAAAAATAGAGATTGGCCAATAGCATTAAACCTATTAGCCCACCTAAGGGCAAAACTTGCGGACGGGTTAATATAGAGGCACCAATGCCTAACCCACCGAGGAAACTAATAATAGTAGTTGTGCTTGGACGTGTGATAAAAAGAAGCCCGAGGAACATAAAAAATCCGGAAACCGTCTCAGAATGTGCAACAGGTACCCACAAAATAGAGAAGGGGTAAAAAGTGTATGCAACAGCAACAGCAAGTGCCTGTGATTTTTTAAAATTAAGGTTGAGAGCAATTTTGTATACGAAATAGATACATGCGGTATCTAGCAAAATTTGAATACTGCACATTATTTTGGCAGCTAACATTAAATCTTTACCGCACAAATAATATATAGGACCTAGTATAAAAGAATATCCTGGCAGTCTGCCAACAACCCCATACTCCATATCTAATGCAGTAGAAAATGTTCCGTGTTCTAAGAGATTGGTAAAAGCTGTGGTCCAAAGCGCGGTATCGCCACTTACCCAATACTCATTGGAGTGAAAATAATACGGAGCTATTAGGAAAGCAAAGACAAGTCGAAGTAAGAAACCCAATAGCACGAGATACTTTATAGTAAAAAAACGTGTCATGTATAAGAGCTATAAGTGGATGAGAAGATTCGAAAAAATGTTTTGAAAATGTAAGCAGAATGGTAAAACAGATAAGGTATAAAAGTCTTATTGTCCTGGCGAATAATATTTGAATAATAAAATGCCAACTTAATTACTGGTTTTGTGGGGCAAGTTATTTAGAAATAAATAGTGTGCAACATCAATAAAAATACTTTAAGAGATTTGCTTTTTTGCACATAGAATCAGTTTCACTTTTTCTTGCCTACCATTGGCGTCTATTTATTCTTTATTTGTGCCGGTAATACGATTATCAGAATGTTATGATGATTGATTTGTGATTAAAATTTCTTTGATTTAGAAAGTGATTCCCCTTTTTTCTATAATTCTACCAACCTACAACAGGGCGCGCCTGATTAAAAAGGCAATAGAAAGTGTGCTTGCTCAAACCTATCAATCATGGGAACTGATTATTGTAAACGATGGCTCAACTGATAACACAGAAGAGGTAGTTAAGTTTTTTGGCGACTCAAGAATCAAATACATCTATCAGAAAAATAGTGAACGTAGTGTTGCGAGAAACAATGGCATCGGTCAGTCAAACGGACAATATATTTGCTTTTTAGATAGCGATGACTATTACCTGGATAATTATTTAGAGAATCTTCATCAAGCTATAGTTGCAGGCAAATTTCCTAAAGCTGTTTTTATTACCGATGTTGTAAGAGATGAAAATGGGGTAATCAGAAATGTAGCACATGAGAAAATTGAAAAGCACTTAAATTCAGTATGCTATATTTTATGCTCCACAGAAACTGTAATTCCGGCACGCGTTTGTATACAGGTAGAGATATTTAAAGAGTATCAGTTCAACACGCAGCTGAATGTGAGCGAGGACTCGGAACTGCTTACAAGAATAGCGGTGAAATACCCGTTCATTCAAGTGCCATTTCATACGGTTGTGTATCACTTGCACGATGATAACACTACTAATAGAACTAAAAATCCATATGCCGGTCAATTGGTTGCGTTGAAAATGATATTCGGCAATCCGGATTTAAAACCATTTATACCAAGGATAATAAAAAATCAGAAGTTGTCTAAGTGCTATTATGGTATTGCTCAGTATTATCAATATAAAGAAGAATATTGGAGAATGACGTGGGCACTTATAAAGTCGTTGGCTTTAGATCCCCTTTCGGATATGTCAAAGGCAAAACTTTATCTGATTATTAAATATTTCCCTACAGCATTTTGCTAAAAGGCTTTCCACAATTCTTTTATTTGCCGAACTAACATGTGCAATGGATAAAAAGATACCTGAAAGTTGGGGCTTGGGTTTACCTGAACTTGAAAAAATTTATCAGGTAGAAGTAGAACAAGCAAATAGACTTCGAAACGCTACCGCCACAGAGCGAAGGAGTTTATATTCGGCAGTGTACGGAGAATATTTTCGCCAACTTCCTTTTCACCCTCAACTTACTATTAAGCACAATGGAGATTTAAAGCAGAGCCGTGTTGATTATCAGTTGAGGCAGATACTTCCGTTTATGCGGGAGGGCGGAAAATTTTTGGAAGTAGGTGCAGGTGATTGCAGTTTATCTATAGCAACAAGTAAATACTGCAAAGAGGTATTCGCTTTAGAAGTATCGAATGAAATTGCCGACAATTCTCAATTTCCGCCCAACGTAAAGCTCATTTTGTTTGATGGATTCAATATTCCCTTACAGGAAAATAGTGTGGATGTGGCGTATAGCAATCAGTTGATGGAACACTTACATCCTGATGATGCAGAAGAGCAGTTACGAAGTATTTTTCGCGTTCTTAAAAAAGATGGTATTTATATTTGTATAACACCCAATCGAATTTCTGGCCCTCACGATATTTCTCGCTTTTTTACTGATAAACCAGTAGGTTTTCATTTGCGCGAATACTCTGCAAACGACTTGCGCGATGTTTTTCTCCGTACAGGATTTAGTCGTGTTATTGCTTATGTTATTCTCAAAGGACGCAAAGTAGAGATGCCTTTTTTTCTTGTAAAAATTATAGAGCAACTTGCAGAAGCGATGCCGTTAAAATGGAGAAAATTATTTTTGAACTTTCGTCCTGTAGCCATCGTTTTCAATAGCGTAATAGCTGCAATTAAATAATCAATGGGACTTAAATCCGCCTTACTAAAACTGTACTATTTGCCAATGCTTTCGAAAGCAGATGCAGATGCTAATCAGAAAAAAATACGGGATACAGAATGGAATGCAATTAAAGATTTCATTCCTCGCGGAGCAAAACTTTTGGACGTAGGGTGCGGAGCGGGATATGCTATGAAAAAAGCATGGGATGAATTGGGTTGCGATTGCCACGGTATTGATCCCGATCCGGGAGGACATGGAGTAGGAAGGTATAACACAACTTCTGTTTCGGGTTTAAAAATTACTAAAGGAGAATCGGAAGCATTACCTTTTGAAGATAACTCATTTGATGTGGTTTATTGTTCGCACGTATTAGAACATGTGCATGACGAAATTCAAAGTTTGCGCGAAATGAAAAGAGTATTGAAGCCGGGTGGAACGTTAGTTATTGGTATGCCTACTTCTGCTATGGCGTTTATC
>JBKJJB010000210.1:0-4365 GCA_046598235.1 Chitinophagales bacterium | reverse complement strand
TAACTTAGACCGCCCCATTACACTGCGGCTTTCTACTTATATGTTGCCAAGTACGGTTACTATATCTCAGCCTGCCAATCCAACTTTTGTTCCTATTACAGTTACTATACCTGCCTGTTCTACTCAGGCAGTTGATTTAACTGCGTTTATTGATAGTATAGAAAATAATCCTGCCGATAGGGTAAGTAACAGAGGGCTATATATACACGGCACCAACTCCTTTTCGGCATATTATGAAATACTTGGCGGTAAGAATACCTGCAACGCTTGCAACACAGAATTTTTTTCGTTGAAAGGGAAAGATGCTTTGGGTACGGGGTTTTATATACCGCTACAAACTCAATACACTAATGATATATGGAATCAACATGTGCCTGCACCAAGAAGTGCTTGGGATATAGTGGCAACCGAAGATAATACGGTAGTAACTATTACACCTGCCAAAAATATTGTTGGTCACACAGCCAATTCACCTTTTAACATTATACTTAATAAAGGACAAACATTTTCGTGTGTAGCTGTTGATGAAACCCCTGCTAATCATGCTACCGGCAGTAGTGTTACTTCAAATAAGCCAATAGCAGTTACGGTTAAAGATGATGAACTTTATTTTCCGAGTTACGCTACAGATATGTATGGCGACCAATTAATACCGATTAGTAAATTAGGAACTGAATATGTGTTGGTTGAAACAGCCACAGCATTAAATGATTTAGCAATTATAATAGCCACTCAAAACAATACACAAGTGCTTGCTAATGGCTCGCTGGTTACAACACTAAGCGCAGGGCAGTCTTATCCGTATACTCTTAACTCGGCAGGTACGGCTGCTATTTATCTTACTACTACTTATCCTGCTTATGTATTTCATATAGCTACAGGTACAGGTGAGTTTGCTTCGGCTATGTTACCTTCTATTTCTCATCCTGGTTCAAGAGAAGTAAAAGTTACTCGCACAACAAACCATGCATTTTGGGTTACTCTTATAACACGTGCAGGAAACGAAGGAAACTTTTTAGTAAATGGAGTAAGCGGTTCTATTCTCGGATCTTCCTTTCAACCGGTTCCCGGGACATCGGGCAGTTGGGTATATGCTTTGCTCGACCGCTCTTCGACAGTAACGCTAAATACTACAGTTACTATTTCTAATACGTCAGGTTTATTTCAAATGGGTGTAACGCAAGGAGTTTATAACGGTTCAGCGTATGCTTACTTCTCTGATTTTTCTACTGTTCCTGATTCTATCAATCAAACAATTTGCACAGGCAATTCAATTGCGCTTAAATCAACAGCGACTAATGCGAGTTATTTATGGAGCACAGGCAGTACTGCCGATAGTATATTGGTAAATGCTGCGGGAGTGTATTGGGTTCGAAACAGCGTTGGAGTTTGTCGCCAAACAGATACTTTTTATGTGGCTTCAACTGTTCCGAATATATCTGTAAATCTTGGCAACGATACAGCGTACTGCGGCAGTTTTACTAAGGTGCTTAATACACATTACGAAAATACACTATGGTCAACAGGTGTTGTAGATTCAACAATTACAGTTAGTTCAACAGGTATTTATTGGGCGCGTGTAAATAATTCATGTGGCAATGTTTCCGACACAATTGTTATTGCTCAATCCAATCTTGCCTTGCTTCTCGCAACAGTAAATACTTCGTGTGGGTTAAGCAACGGTTCTTTAATCGCTCACCTATCAAGCGGACAACCACCCTATGCATTTACTTGGAGCAATGGTATGCTTAGCGATACCATTTTAAATCTATCAGCAGGGAATTATAGAGTAACAGTGCATGATAATGCTGGATGTTCATCAACAGCAGGAGCGGTAATTAATTCATCGGGTGCTGGTAGTGCAGCTATAGCCGCTACTGATACTATTATTTGCTCCGGTGATAGTACGCAAATATGTGTTACAGGAAATTTTGCTTCCTACTTGTGGAATACCGGTGAAACCGGACAATGTATTCGCCCTCAACTTGCAGGTAACTACTATGTAACTGCAACCGATGTTGGAAGTTGCACCGTTACATCTAATCGAATTTCTCTTTGGGTGTACCCTTTGCCGCCTGTTTCTATTAGTGTGAATGGCGATACACTAACAGGATACAACGCTGTTACTTACCAGTGGTATTTCAATAACGCTCCTATACCCAATGCTACTTTGCCGGTATATATAGCGCCTCAACAAGGCGAGTATAGCTTAGCAGTAACCGACAGCAACGGATGCAGGGCACTTTCTACTAATGTTACTATTACAGGAATAAATGATGTTGCGGAAGATGGTAACATAACATGCTACCCAAATCCAAATACCACCAATAGTTGGCAGTTATCTGTTACTAATAAACTAATTGGTAATGCGGTAGAGATAGTTGATGTGGAAGGCAGAACGGTTTTTAAAACAGAAATCAAAAGTCAGAAATCGGAAATCACTTTTGATGCTGCAAGAGGAGTATATATTCTGAGAATAAAATCGGAGAACAATTTCTTTACTCAGCGACTGATTAAGCTATAATCTGCGACTGTATTCGATTATCATTCTTTTGTGCAAAAAGAATCAATCCGTCAAAAGAAATCGCTTGGTGTAATACTCTCAATTTTTGATTAGGCAAAATCATATACCCTTCATAACCATGCTTGCGGAAGAAGGCAAAAATATCTTCGGGTGTATAATTGAACCTTGCTAACAGGTTATCGAGTATTTCAATAAACACAATCGGTTTAAATTGGGTGAGAGTGTTTGCCATTCCTTGCAATGCAAATAGTTCGTAACCTTCTATGTCCATCTTAATAAGGTCAACCGAAGAAAGGTTCTGTTCTTTCGCAAATAAATCAAGTGTAGTGGTTTCAATTTGTTCTGAATGTGCGCCTTGTTTTGGGGCATTTACAACAATATTTGATCCGCCCCAATTGCTTTGTTCTTCTAAAGCTATCACTTCTTTTTTTGTTTGATTCGATAGTGCTAACTTGGTCAACTTAATAGCAGAGAATGAATTGAGTTCTATATTTTCTTTGGCGCGATTATATATATGCGTCATTGGCTCAAATGAAAAAACACGAACATCGCGCTTTCCGTATTTGGCTGTAAGCAAGCTGTAATAACCAACATTAGCACCTATGTCCACCACCGTATTACTTGTTTGCAGGCAATACTTCCACATAGTAGTGGCTTCGGGTTCGTAGTAGCCATGTGCAAAAAGATGCTGTTGAACTAAATCATCAAGATTGAGTTTCATTCGTACACCATCGAAAACGTCAATCACAACTACATGCTTTGAAAACAGCGGGAAGTATCGCATCAGTTTCATCATCAACCCCTCAACTTTGGGAATGACTCTAATACTTCTAAGAAAAAACAAAAATGATAAAGCCGCTTTTTGCATAAGCAATCAAAAATGAAATGCGAAAATAATATTATGTGGCATAGATAAACGCGTACAATCTTTTCATATCCTCCTGCACTTGCTCATTGCTATAAAGCGATAGTATGTTTTTTGAAATAGCGGCAGAATCATATTCGGAATAGGTTTCAATCATCTTCTTTATGGCTTGTGCTAATTGCCTGTTGTTTCTTTTCTCTACTAAAATTCCATTGGTATCATTTACAAATTCTTCCGGTCCGCCACAGCGGGTTACTATTACCGGTAAGCCGTTGATAATAGCTTCGGCAGTGGCAATGCTAAAAGTTTCGAAGTTGCTGTTGAGGATAAAGAATTGATGCGCCCTATAATATTCCTGTACTTTATCGTTTGCAACGCTGCCGGCAAAAAAAATATTTTTGTTAAGTGAGCCAATTTGTTTCGCTTTATGTTCGAGTAGTTCTCTGTCGGGTCCATTGCCAAGCAAGGTCAAAGTAAAGGATGGAAATACCTTTACAACTTCACTAACCGCATCAATCAATCCTGAAATGTTTTTCTGATTGTCGTCAAGGTTAGCAACGCAAATGGCTTTTACTTCTTTGGTTACCATTAACTTTCTTTCGGGCAAATGAGCAGTCGGGTTTAAAACATTGCCGGTAATAACTATTGCTTCTTCATTCACTAATTTCTTTTCCAACAAAACATTTTTCAAAAACACAGAGATAGCAGAAACTGCTTTGGCTCGTTTAAATGCCTTACGAATAATAAAATGATGAAGTGCAGATAGCTTTGCATATCTGCCGTCATCATCGGAGTAACCTGTCCAGTGTTCGGTAATCAATAAAGGAATTTGATAAACAATGCTAATGAACAGTGCAAAGAACCCCGCAGGAAAAATAACATGGTTATGAATAACCGATGGTTTGCCGTGTTTCTGTTTTATGTGTTTAAATCCTTTTTGCAAAGCGCGGAGTAAAAGGATTTGGTTGAATATTTT
>JBKJJB010000096.1:0-3572 GCA_046598235.1 Chitinophagales bacterium | reverse complement strand
TAGAAATTTTACTGTTAGTGTTAAGGATTGCACTGAACACAATATTCGTATCAACTACAATTCTCATAAGCCAATCTTCGTTTTAGTCTTTACCCAACGACCTTTCTTTATTTTCTTTACTAATTCGTCTACGCCTTTTTGAGTTGCTTTTGATTTCCTTGCTACCTCTTTAAAAGAAAAAAGGTTTGCTATTTCTTGCAAATCCTCTAGTCTAGTAGAAGATGGTAAGCGGAAAACAATCTCTTTTGTAGTTCTCTCGATAATCATTTTAAACTTTTTGGTGAATTTACTGTAAATTTGTGATCGTGAGGTGCTTTTACACTTTCGCCTAACGTCCGATGTTGGCTGCTGGGCTTTGAGGCTTGACTATGAGAGTGTTATTGAAACGCCAATATGATCGCTCAGTTTTTTGTCAGTATTCCAGGTTTCAATATTTATTTTTCTTTCCGAAACGAAAGTCTTTGTCAAAATGATGTGATCACTGTTGTTAGGAATGCTTTCGTTTCTCCGCACAGTGTCCTTTTTAAAATTCCCCGCAAATGTCGCTCGAAGAGGATTTTTCGGTTTAGGAGCAGCATTCATAACATGCAACCAAAATAGTAAAGACAATTTGAAGTTAATCATAATTTTCCACCTGCCAGTATGCGAGAACCGCAAAGTTCCCGCCGGGAGACGTTTGCGGAGACCAGTGTTTCTTGGAGTGTTTTAAAGTACACTGTGCTGAGAATGAAGGATTGGATTTGCACTGCTGATGATTGGCTATTCCGTCAAGCCCCAATTGCCGAACGCCGATGTTGTGCGTTCGTGCTTATTCCTTGGTTTGTATTAATCCTAAACAAAGTAAAGCATGCAATAACCTGTCGGCTATTTGTGAATTGAACATGTTCGCTTCTTTCAAACCATGACATACGTTGTTTCTTAAATTCCATCCTCGTTGGTCTGTAAACAGAATTCTAAAATAATCTGCAAAATCTTCACCTAATGCATCTAAAATTATTTCGTCTCGTAAAATCTCGTCAAAAGCCCTTAAGTGAAAGCTTCCTCCTCTAGTTTGTTTTAAAACGTTACCTCCCGCCATTTCTACAATACTTCGTATTGCCTCTTCAATTTGAGGAATCAAGAGATGTATGAATACTATATAATCATTCGAAAAATATGCATCTAGGGATTTACTTATAATTGATAATCTTTCTTTTTTAATAATCGGTGAATTCTCGATATAAGTTAAAATGTCATTAGTTGAAAGTTTAAATTTTAATTGAGCTTTGTCAATTATTAGCCTGATAAATAAAGAAGAAAAATAAAAAGTTTCAGATATAGTCTTTGCTATGTGTCCTTCCAAGTCGTTTTCTAATGACCCAATCCGTGCAATAGCCCTTCCTTTTTCATCTTGAATTGTCGTGCTTAATAAGTACATCATTGGAGCAGATTTTCTTAGGTCGAAAATTTGTTCTTTTGTTTTTTCCTTATTTGGAGTATATGTAATTACAAATCTATTTAGAAAGTCTTGCACAGTACCTTTAACCATTGAGTTTACATACTTTTCAAGTTTATCTTTTGGGATATTGAAACTATGTGAAACGGTTCCCATCTCACTAGAATTTTTTGGGCCTAACTCTCTCAAAGAAATGAGCAATTCTTCCGCCTCTTCATGAAGGTTGAAATTTTTATAAATATTGTACAGCTGTTCAGTTAAGCTTGAAGCCTGCATTCCTGTAGTATCATTAATCAAAGACTTAAAGGCGTTCCCAAGGGTAAGTAAAATGTCTTTTACTTGTTCGTTGTTATTTTTTTTTCGGTAATAAGAAGCCAATCTATTGGCTGCATTTTCAGCCGCCCAAATGTCAATTTTTGAATCAGGGTTGTCTATATCAGATAGGCGCCTAAATCGGGATATTAAATCGTCTATAATTTTAGTTTCTTCATCTTTTGATAATTTAACCTTTTTATTACTGACTAATAAGTCAAAGCAATAACCCCATAAACCAGGTTTTGTATCCTCAGCATTTATTTTTTCAAAACTTATAAGGGCATCCTTACAATCATTTATTATTTCATTATCGTTCAATTCCATTGATAATTTGAGTGCCCTTTCTAATTTATGAAAAACATAGACTTGATGCCCTTGGGTTTTGTTTTGAGAAATAAGAATTAAGGCCTTTATATAAGTTCTGCAAATCTGATGATTAGGATTGTTGCCTGTTATCTTATGTTGAAAATCCCAGACCAACCCCGCATAGCGAGCAATTAGAAGTGGGTTTTTACTTTCTGAAATTCTCCTATTCCAATACTCAATCATTTCGGGGCTTATCAATTGTATTGATGGCGATTCAGTTACTGATCCTTCCTTAGATGTAATAACATACATTGGACCAAAATATGTTCCCCAGCCGCTTTTTTTATCTTCATAGTCTTCCATAAAGTCAAAAGCCATTACTTCAGCAAGTAAAGAAGAATCAATATCATCTTTATTTTCTGGCAGTAATTTCTTAAGCTCTGTACAGATGTCTCTTTCATCAAAAGTTTTGAGGGAATTATTATCTATCGCCTGTAATACTTCTGTGAGATTCATTTCGGAGCAGGATGTTTTTTAGCATGACGCACAACAAAAAGAAAAGTATCCGCAAAGCCCCCTTTCAAAGCCCGCATCAAAGTCTGTCACAGGGCTTTGTGGTATACTTTTGGGTTGAACGACTTCGCCGTAAGTTTGCTATTAGGGAGAACGTATCGGCTTTAGCCTTTCTATTTGTTGGTTTTTAAATTTCGTTTTGTGTTCCCGTTATCTGCCTGGGTCATTTTTCGTAGCCATCGGGGGAAGATGGTGTTATAAATATAATACATGCGCTCATTAATTTACTTTTTTAAGCACTTTTTTTATTTACCGGGCATGTCTCTGACCTTACACTTAAAAGTACGCACCTCTTCTCAATATTAAATCGCCTAAAAAATAATATTTATTGATAACCATACGTTTATAAAATTCGTTTCTGTGTTAGATAAATCTACCCCGGAAACGAAGGCTGGTTATCTAATACCAAAACGAAGCGATCTACCCCAAAAACGAAGGGGCTTAGCAGTCCGTCTGCCGGGGTGGGAGGGTCGAGCGGCAAAGTAACTGGCGCTTGTATATGTGCAGGAAGTTCAAATAGGGTGTCATACAACTGACTACTCACAAGTAAGGTGTGATTTAAAGTTTAACGGGCATAATATTTCTTACTACTTCATTAAACTATTACTCTCAAAACCCATCCAACCCTCAAAGCAGTTATCATGAATTTTGCCTGTATGTTCAAAACGTTTACCGCAGGAGCTGTAATGACCATACTGTCTGCCTTTGTACAGGGCAACTATTCATCTCCGGAACCTACAATCAATATGCCCTGGAAAAAGATGGGCTTAACGCAGGAACAGGCTACGGCGCATTTACTGGGCCGTTTTTCGTTTGGCGCAACGCCGGGGCAGATAAAAGCAGTGTCGGAAACGGGACTGGAAAAATGGCTGCTGCAGCAGTTAGACGGCAAACAGTCTGATGATGAAGTGAGCAGGCGACTGTCGGGATATGATGCGCTGGC
>JBKJJB010000045.1:0-10752 GCA_046598235.1 Chitinophagales bacterium | reverse complement strand
CTTTCTTAAATCAAATAATTCAATTATGAGAAAACATACCTTCTATATACTTTTATTGCTGACAAGTGCCAGCAATAAAATTATATAGAAGGTATGTTTTCTCATAATTGAATTATTTGATTTAAGAAAGTGAATAATTATTGAGGTTTGTAGATCATGCCTATGGTTATAATAGGTTGCTTGGTCTTAAATACATATTCAACGCCAGCATTGGCACTGAAAATTTTTGTGTTGTAGAAATATCCTAATAATAATCCGCCCTGCTTAGTAAGGGTTTTGTTTACCTCTGTGTAGCTATAAACAAACTCGGTACCTATAAAAAAAGGGTCGAGAAGATTAGTTTTATTATCAAACTGAAATGGATTGAAAACCACTTGAGCATACCCATTGTAATTTTTAGTAGTCTGATCGAACACAAAATTTTCCTGACGAAAGTTAATCATGCGTCCCATTTCCCAAGTGGTCAGTTTTCGGTTCCAATTGATAACTGCTGCCGGATTAGCCAAAAAACCTAGTGGGTTGCCAAATTCTAAGCCGGTAGGTCCCATAGCCCGACCCAAACGGGCAGCATGGCTGAGGAATCCTCCATCAAAACCCAAGGTGAAATTTGACCATAGGTAGCGGACTCCTTTGAAGTCGCCCACGTTATTATCTATATATAGTGCTTCAAAAACGGGGCGATACTTGGCTCCCTCTTTGGGCGACATTAAACCGAGGCAGGTGCGAAACTGTGGTGCGACAGTGGTGCCATTGGGGTGATTGTAAGTATAGCCCCCTACTACCATAAATACCGGGTGGTATAAAGCAACATAACCTCCGGGACCAATATGCTCAATCGTATTTTTACTGCCATTCGTAAGCGGGGTTACCTGTATACTTACTATAAATGACCATTTCTTAATAGTTTTTCTGAACCCTACTTTACCCCAGTAGTTAATACTTTGTTTAGTTGCTCCTAATTGGTAAGCGCCACCACCGTAAGTTAAACCAAAGGCATGGCGGTGTTCTGCCTGTACATCCCAAAAAGCCGCAGCGGGTGTAGGCATGTAATAATTTACGCCAAGAATCAAATCGCCTTTATAATTAGTGAAAGCAGTTGGACGAAGCCAGGCCCCGCCATAATGGGCTACATCGGTAGTGCCTCCGGTAAAACAGTACCGAAACCAGCTTTTAGAGCTTTAGACCAAAAAAAGAAATTGGCATTTACATACTTCTCCCTAAAGGTAGTAATCATATCTATTTTGGGTGGAGGAGGAGGTCCGAAAAATTTAATAAAAGGTCTTTCTTTTCCAACCGCTACCGAATCGGCTGCGGCAAATGCAAACTGGAAGCAGGCAAAAAAAAGAAAAGCAAAAACAACCTTGGCAAACAGAGAATTGTTTCGGAAGTAAAATTTAGATGACATGACAAGAGTTTTGTTAAATAATGGCGTAATATATTAACATATACTCAGCAATGAATTTTTTTTTAAGATACTCAAATGCCACTTTCACGAGTATTTCCCCTCATAAAACTTTTCCTATCTAAATATTTGGAACTCTGTTGGTAACTGCTATTTTTGCGTTCCCTTTTTAGAAAGGAGTGTATTTTTCAAGCATTTGAATGGCAAAACAAGACCTAATTAAGCAAGACGGAACAATTTTAGAAGCATTAAGTAATGCTATGTTCCGAGTGAAATTAGAGAACGGACACGAACTAATTGCACACATATCAGGAAAAATGCGAATGAACTATATCAAAATTTTACCGGGCGATAAAGTACAAATGGAAATTAGCCCCTACGATTTGAACAAAGGAAGAATAACATTCAGATATAAATAGAACTAAGAATAAAAAAGTCATGAAAGTAAGAGCATCGGTAAAAAAGAGAAGTGCGGAATGCAAAATTGTAAGACGCAAGGGCGTGGTGTATGTCATCAACAAAAAAAACCCGAAGTTCAAACAACGTCAAGGGTAATAACATTGATAATTGATAAATCATTATTGATTATTTAAAGCCGAATAATCAGTAGTTAATAAAAAATAATAAATAAAAAGTATGGCAAGAATTTCAGGTGTAGATCTTCCAAAGAACAAAAGAGGTGTAATAGCACTTACTTATATTTTCGGTATAGGCAGAACAACGGCTGCAAAAATTCTTACTTCTGCCGGTATTGACATTAATACAAAGGTGAAGGATTGGAACGATAGCGATGTGAACGGTATCCTAAAGTTTATTGCTGAGAATCTAAAATTAGAAGGTGAGTTGCGCGGAGAAGTTCAACAGAACATCAAGCGTCTTCAGGATATTGGTGCTTTTCGCGGCATCCGTCACAGAAAAGGTTTACCGGTTCGCGGTCAGAGAACAAAGACCAACGCAAGAACCAGAAAGGGTAAGCGTAAGACAGTTGCAAATAAGAAAATGGTTACTAAATAGTAAATAGGAATGGCAAAACAACAACAGGCATCAGCGCAACCATCGGCAGTTGCAAAAGCAAAAGCAAAGAAGAGAGTAGTAAAAGTAGACAGCGAAGGAAAAGTTTTCATCAACGCTACTTTCAACAACATCATCATCTCCTTTACTAACATGCAAGGGCAGGTAATTAGCTGGGGTTCGGCAGGTCGTGTAGGTTTCAGAGGTTCAAAAAAGAACACTCCGTATGCTGCACAAATGGCTTGCACCGAAGCCGCTAAGGTTGCTCACGAAGCAGGATTAAGAAAAGTAGAGGTGTTTGTAAAAGGACCAGGTGGTGGACGCGAGTCGGCTATCAGAACTATTTACACCAGCGGAATTGAGGTAACTATCATTAATGATACTACACCTATTCCTCACAACGGTTGTCGTCCTCCGAAAAAGAGAAGAGTCTAGTTTTCAATTATCAATAATAAATTATCAATAATAAATTCTAATGGCAAGATATACAGGACCAACCACCAAAATTGCACGTAAGTTTGGTGAACCTATTTTCGGAGCGGATAAATATTTCGATAAGAGAAATTATCCACCGGGACAGCACGGACAATCGAAGAAGAGAAAAACTGCTTCGGAGTATGCTGTGCAGTTGAAAGAAAAGCAAAAAGCAAAATATACTTATGGTTTGCTGGAGCGCCAGTTTAGAAATTTGTTCGAAAAAGCATCGCGTAAGAAAGGTGTAACCGGTGAAAACTTATTGAAGCTTTTGGAAGCGAGATTGGATAACACGTTGTATCGTTTAGGATTTGCAGCATCACGTTCACAAGCACGTCAATTGGTTATTCACAAACACATTACTGTAAATGGTGAAGTGGTGAATGTGCCTTCTTTTACTTTAAGCCCCGCTGATAAAGTAGCATTGCGTGAAAGATCAAAAAACTTAGTGGTTGTTCAGGAAGCAATTGGTAAGAAAGGAAAGAAATTTAACTGGTTGGTAACTGATGAGAAAAATGTAGAAGGAACTTTCGTAGATTTTCCAGAGAGAGACCAGATACCTGAAAATATCAACGAGCAGTTGATTGTGGAATTGTATTCTAAATAAAAGTGAATTGTCCCGTTTTACGGGTGTTTTATAATCTAAATCAAAAATCTAAATCAAAATAACCTATGTCAATGTTAGCGTTTCAAAAGCCAGATAAAATTACTCTTCAAAAAGCAACTGAATTCGAAGGAATATTCGAGTTTAAACCTCTTGAACCCGGATTTGGAGTAACCGTAGGCAACGCACTTCGCAGAGTTCTTCTTTCATCCTTAGAAGGATTTGCAATAAGCGGTATTAAGATTTCAGGAATCAATCACGAATTTTCTACTATAAAGGGAGTATTGGAAGATGTAACCGAAATGGTTCTCAACCTTAAACAGGTTCGTTTAAAGAAAGTAATGGATGATGATTCATCAGGCGATAAAATTTATATCGCGTTGAAGAACCAAAATACTTTTAAAGCAGAACATATTGAAAAACATACAAATGTTTATCAGGTAATGAATCCTGATTTGATTATCTGCAACATGGAAGGAAATGTGAATTTGGAAATTGAATTAACCATTACAAAAGGTCGTGGTTATGTTCCTGCTGACGAAAATTCAAAAGAACATGCTATCGGGTTTATTCCGGTAGATGCTATTTATACTCCTATTAAGAATGTAAAATATTCTGTAGAGCCTTTCCGTGTAGAGCAAAGAGTTGACTTCGAAAAGTTGGTTCTTGAAGTTTCTACCGATGGAACAATTCACCCTGAAGAAGCAGTGAAGGAGGCATCACGCGTATTGATTCAGCACTTAATGTTAATTACAGACGAGCATATTTCTTTCGACAGCCCTACAGCTTCTGAAACTGAAATGGTAGATGAGCATGTATTGCATATGCGTAAACTATTGAAGACTCCTTTGGAAGATATGGATCTTTCGGTTCGTGCATTCAACTGTTTAAAAGCAGCAAAAATCAATAGCTTGGAAGAATTGGTTCAGTTCAATACCAACGATTTACTCAAGTTCCGCAACTTCGGTAAAAAATCATTAGTGGAAATTGAAGCCCTTCTTATTGAAAAAGGATTGAGTTTCGGAATGGAACTTTCGAAATATAAATTAGACGAGAATTGAAAAAGTTAATCGTTAAGGGTTAATAGTTAATTGTAATACAGTAAAAATAAATAGTCATGAGACACGGAGATAAGGTAAATAACTTAGGAAGAAAAACAGCACATCGTCATGCATTGATGATGAATTTGGCTATTTCACTTTTCCGCTACAAAAGAATATTTACTACGCTTGCAAAAGCAAAAGCCCTGAGAGGTTATGCAGAGCCATTGATTAGCAGAAGCAAAGAGAACACTACTCATAATAGAAGATTGGTTTTCGGTAAACTGAGAGATAAGGAAATTATCAATGAACTGTTTACAGTTATTGGTGGTAAAATCGGTGACAGACCGGGTGGTTACACACGCGTTATTAAAACAGGTTTCCGTGCTGGTGATTCTGCTGAAATGGCGATGATTGAGTTGGTTGATTTCAACGAAATCTATACACAGAATAAGGACACCGGTAAAGTAGCTGAACCGAAGAAAAAAACAAGAAGAGCAGGAGGAAGTAAAAAAGCGGCTGCTAAGAAAACCGAAACAACGACTGAAGAAACAAAAACAGAAGAATAACACTTCGACTTCGCTCAGTGTGACGTAATACAAAACCCATCATATATCAGTGATGGGTTTTTTGTTTTTATATTGCTACCAAACATTTTATGCTCCGGAAAATACTTTTACTGATTGGTATTCTGCTTATCCTCTTAATTGCTGTTCTGCTGTTTAATACGTTGCGTTTTAAGAGCAAACAGATTACTGCTGCAGATGGCGTAAGAAAAGAGTTTGTGGTTGATGAAGCGGCTGTAAAACACCTGAGTGATGCAATTAAAATAAATACAGTTTCGTATGATGATACTGCTGTAGTTAATCAGGCAGCATTTGATTCTTTTTTTACTTTTCTAAAAATAGAGTATCCCGAAGCTTTTCAGCAGTTGGACGATACCATCATCAACAAAAAAAGTTTATTGCTAAAGTGGAAAGGCAAAAACGAAAAGGTAAAGCCGATAATTTACTACGCGCATTTAGATGTGGTTCCTATTGAAGAGAATACAAAAGCAGAATGGAAGCATGAACCCTTTAGTGGCGATGTAGCAGATGGTTTTATATGGGGACGAGGTACGCTGGATGATAAAGGAAGTTTGATTTCGATTTTCGAAGCGATGAAAAAGTTGATTGCAAGTGGTTTTATCCCCGAACGAACTATTTATTTTGCTTTTGGCAGCGATGAAGAAGTAGGAGGAAAGCAAGGAGCAGAAGCAATTGCTGAACATTTGCGAAAACAAGGAATAACGTTTGAATTTTATCTGGATGAAGGAGGTATGGTTGCAGAAGGTATTGTTCCAAATATAAAACGTCGGGTTGTAATTATTGGTACGGCAGAGAAAGGATATGTTACGTTGGAGCTGACGGTGAATTTACCGGGTGGACATTCAAGCCGCCCACCAAAAGAAAGTGCGCTGGATGTTTTAGTAAATGCAGTAAAAAAACTGCATGATTATCCTCAGGATAAAAGAGCAGTGGAACCGGTAGAGGAATTTCTCGATTATGTAGGTCCTGAAATGGAAATGCCTTTGAAAATTGTTTTTGCAAACAGGTGGCTCTTTAAGCAACTTATCTTAAACGAGTATGAGAAATCAGCAGAAGGACGTGCAATGCTGCGCACTACCCAAGTTGCTACAGTGATGAATGCAGGAGTAAAAGAGAATGTAATACCAGCTAAAGTAAGTGCCAAGGTAAACTTCAGAATTCTCACCGATGAAGCATCGAAACAAGTAATACAAAGAACCAAAGCAGTTATTGATGACGAAAGAGTTAAGATAACTGCCAGTGAAGTTTATGAACCATCGAAAAATTCAAGTTCTAATACTTACGGCTTTCAGTTGATTCAAAAGACTGCGGCTGAAGTTTTTCCAGATGCGATTGTTTCTCCTTTTCTTATGTTAGGAAGTACTGATTCGAAACACTTTCAGGATATAACCGAAAACACGTACCGCTTCTTTCCTGTAAGAATGAATCAGGACCAGCTAGGCACAATACATGGCATTAACGAAAGAATAGGAGTGAAAGATTATATGGAAACAATTTCGTTTTACGAAAACATGATGAAGAATCTTAAATAGAAAATCATTTTACATTTGCGCAAAACTGAAAAACAATGGCTGACCAAAAGCAAAACCCCGAGAACCAACTGAACATAGAATTGCCTGATGATATTGCAGAAGGAACATATTCTAACCTTGCTATTATTTCACATTCACCACAGGAATTTGTGGTTGACTTTATCCGTGTAATGCCGGGTGTACCTAAAGCAAAAGTAAAATCAAGAGTGGTTCTTACTCCTGAACATGCTAAGCGTTTGATGAAAGCATTAATTGATAATGTGAAAAAATATGAAGGGCAATTCGGAACCATCAACGATAAGGAAGCTCCGATGATGCCTATGAACTACGGACCTACTGCACAGGCATAATTCAGTATTGTATAAAGAATTATGCTTCAGTGTTTTTCTCATGCACTTTAATCAGGCGGTAGTACCAAGCTACGCCCACAATGTATAGTGCAACGGTAATAAAGATGATGTTGCTGTAAGTTACATCTGCTTCGCGCAGCACCGAAAATATCTTGGCACTGAAGAACCAGCAACCGCTCCAGATAGAAGCATTGATAGCAGAAATCATTTCGCGGTTGCGTTCGCCTACATAGTTCATCGTTAGTTCGCTCGTCATTGGTCCTGCCATATTCATCAGTGGCTGCCGCAGTGTATAAGTCACCACCGCAATCACCAGCCCCAGCGAAGTATAGTTGTACCATTCGGTAGTTGCCATTACAAACAGAAAAATGACTGCCAGCGATTGCATAAGTGTGATGGCTACCTGATAGCCGAAGCGTCTTTTTATTTCGGGAACAGCAAGCGAGGAAACAACGACAAGAGTGAAAGTTACCGATTGCATTAGTGAGAAGGCAGGAGCTTGCATACCGTGTACATCATGAAAGAAAAGATTAATTACAGGAATAGTAAACCCCGCACCTAATGCAATAATGAAAGTGGGGATAGTTGCCTGCACAATGAGATTCCAATCGTAATCGGAATGAATATTTGAGATTGGAATTTTTGTTCCTGTATTTTCTTCATCAGGAAGTTTGAAAATAAAATAAGCACCCATAAAACCGATGATAGAATAAATGATGAGAAGAATTTCGGTATTGAAAATGGGATGAAGCATCGGAAGCAGAAAACTAAACACACCAACAAAGATGGTAGTGAAGTTGCCTGCTGAAAAAAAGAGAGCGATGGATTCAGTTTGATGTTCGTTATCACCATTTAATAGAATATAAGGCATGATAAGAATTTGAAGCAGCGAAAAGCAAATTCCCCAAGCCGCCATCAGTATGCGGATGAGTTCGGTGTTGTGCGAATGGATGCCGAAAATTAAAAGCAATGCCACAAGAGGAGAGGAGATGGCTCCTGCCAACATAAAGGGTTTTAGTTTTTTTCCTTTGGCAATAAGCGCCAACGGAACGGAGCAAAGCAATACAGTTAGATAGCGATTACCAATCATACTTGCAATTTGGAAATCTTTAAAACCATGCTCAAGCATCAGATAATTAAGTAGCATGGTGAAAGCAGAGTTGATTAGCTGCAACGCTACATCCGCCATCATCAGATAGATGATAGTTCGGGGAATAGAGCGGTATTTAGAGAGGGCGGCTTTCACTTATCGGTTCAATTGCGAAGCAATATAGGAGATGATTTCCTCTTTCTGCTCCGGCAGAAACCACTGAATACCGTTATCTTTTTTGAACCAGGTCATTTGCCGCTTGGCATAGTTGCGCGTGTTTTGTTTGATGAGAGCAACTGCATCTTCAAGAGAAATCTTGTCTTCAATAAAATCAAATAGCTCTGAGTAACCGACTGTGTTGAGTGTGTGAAGTTTCTTGTGGAGATACAGTTGTTTTACTTCTTCAAGCAAACCGGCTTTCATCATTTCATCTACGCGAAGATTGATTCTTTCATAGAGAACTTCTCTTGGTAAACTCAAACCTATCTTAATAATGTTGAACGGTCGCTCTGTTTTTTTGCCAATGCGTTGCTCAGAATATTTCTTGCCGGTGGTGTAAATGATTTCAAGCGCACGCTTTAAACGCACAGGATTTTTTGTATCTACCTCAGCATAATATTCGGGGTCTAAACGTTCTACTTCTTGTTGTAGCCATTCAAGATTTTTCTCATTAAGAAATCTGCGGGTAACCCAAAGTTGACTATCGTCTTCTTTTTCAAATTTATCGAAGCCACTGCAAACTGCATTGATGAATAAACCCGAACCACCAACCATCAAGGCAACATCTTTATTTTTGAAGTATTTCTTTAAAAATTCCAGCACTTCAAATTCATATTTCCCGGCACTGTAATTTTTGGTATGAATGGAAATGTTATTGATGAAATGATGCGGAACTTCATTCAATTGTTCTTCACTTGGCTTTGCAGTGCCAATAGTCATTTCCTTATAAAACTGCCGCGAATCAGCAGAAATAATTTCTGCGTTGAATTGTTTTGCCACCTCAATAGCAAGAGAAGTTTTGCCAATGGCAGTAGATCCGACTATAGTGATTAGTGATTGGTGATTGGTGATTGGTTGGAGTGCCATTGTTTTACTAATCTACAGATTCACTAATCACCAATCACTTTTTTTAGTCCAAGTTTTTCTCCCAACGTGAGCATCATCTGAAATGCTTCAGCATAGTCATTCCTGATTTTTCCTTCGAGAATGGCTTCTTTAATTTCTTCTTTTATAATTCCAATTTCTCTTCCGGGCTTTATACCGAAAGTTTCCATTATAAGTTCACCTGTTATGGGCGGCTGAAAGTTTCTGATTTGGTCTTTCTCTTCTACCTCTTTCAGTTTTTCGCGAACAATTTCAAATTTGGTTAGATAGCGTTTCACCTTCTCTCTGTTTTTGGAAGTAATGTCGGCTTCGCATAGCATCAGCAAGCTTTCAATATCATCTCCTGCTTCAAACAATAATCTTCGCAGTGCCGAATCGGTAATTTCTTCTTTAGTAAGTGCAATGGGACGCAAATGCAGGAAGACCATTTTGCGAACAAATTTCATTTCATTACCCATCGGCAGTTTCATTCTGCCAAAAATTTTTGGCACCCATTTGCTTCCGAGTACTTCATGTCCGTGGAAAGTCCAGCCGGTTCCTTCTACAAATTTTTTAGTAGGTGGTTTAGCAATGTCATGTAACACAGCCGCCCAGCGCAGCCATAAATCGTTGGTGGTTTTGGTAATGTTGTCTAATACCTGAAGCGTATGAAAGAAATTGTCCTTGTGCCCTTTGCCCTCGTAGTTTTCTACGCCTTTAAGTTTTTGAAACTCAGGAAAAATAATTTCGAGTAAGCCACATTCTTCCAAAAGAATAAATCCAATACTTGGTTTAGGAGCGAGAATGATTTTGTTCAGTTCATCGCTGATTCTTTCCTGAGAAATAATTTTAATGCGGTCTTTATTTCGCTTAATCGCATCAAAAGTTTCAGGAAGGATTTGAAAGTTAAGCTGAGTCGCAAAACGAATAGCCCGCATCATTCGCAAAGGGTCATCGCTAAAAGTAATATCAGGACTGAGCGGAGTGCGGATGAGTTTATCTTCTAAATCTTTTACACCATTGAAAGGATCAATCAACTCTCCAAAGTTGGTTTTGTTGAGAGATATAGCGAGTGCATTGATGGTAAAATCCCTTCGGTTCTGGTCGTCTTCCAGTGTTCCGTCTTCCACAATTGGTTTGCGCGAATCTCTCTGATAAGATTCTTTACGCGCACCTACAAATTCTAAATCTAAATCGTTCCACTTAAAATGAGCCGTACCGAAGTTTTTGAAATAACTAACGTGGAGATTTTTATCAATTTTCTCAGCCGCTTTTTGTGCAAGTTCAATACCACTTCCCACGCAAACAAAATCTATGTCTTTACAATCTCTTTGAAGTAAAACATCGCGAACATAACCGCCAACGGTATAAGTTTCAAAATTCAATTCGTAAGCCGCCTCAGAAATGATTTTGAAAATAGGATGAGAAAGATTTGCGGAGAGGTCTATCATCGCGGCTAATTTAATACCGCTTTAAACAATCAAAAAGCCCTCAATCCAGAGGGCTTTGGTTTGGTACCGCGTAGGGGAATCGAACCCCTATTACCTCCGTGAAAGGGAGGCGTACTAACCGTTATACG
>JBKJJB010000424.1:0-13692 GCA_046598235.1 Chitinophagales bacterium | reverse complement strand
AGGAATTGTAGCCGCCACTCAAGACAACAGTTTCGGAATAACCGGAGTTGCTCCTTCTTGTAAGTTGATACCAGTTCGTGCTTTCTACTACATTGAGTTATCGCCCGGCAACGAGCCCGTTCCATATTCAACGGCTGCTGCCTTTGCCGATGCTATTGGTTGGGCGTGGAATGTTGCAGGTGCCGATATATTGAGCAACTCATGGGGTTTACCCGCCTCTTTTATCGGGTTGCTTCCCGGAGGAACACAGCCTGTAAATGACGCTATTCAACAGGCTTATGTAAATGGCAGAAACGGAAAAGGAATTGCAATGTTTTTCAGCAGCGGAAATGAGGAAGATAACACGGGACCGATTTGGCCCGGCAGTTTGCAACAGACTATTGCGGTAAATGCAACCAGCATGTGCGATGAAAGAAAAAATGCCAACGATTGCAGCACCGAAGACTGGTCGGGCAATTGGGGCAACGGTCTTGATTTTAGCGCACCGGGTGTGAAAATTACTACTACTGATATGACTGGCAATAACGGCTACAGCAATACCGCTTACTCATTTACATTCAATGGCACCTCTGCTGCTTGCCCTAATGCTGCGGCTGTAGGTGCATTGCTTCTTTCCGTTCGTCCCGATTTATCGGGTGAAGATATCCGTTACATTATTGCCATCACCTGCGATAAGGTGGGTGGTTATAGCTATTACCCAAGTTTGGGTCACCCAACTTGGAGTAGCGAACTTGGTTACGGAAGAGTGAATGCCTATCAGGCGGTTCAATATGCGCTTTTGTATTCTTCAATAAATACAACTATTACAGAAACGGATGTGCGAGTATTCCCGAATCCTTCAAACGGAATTATTCATATTCAATATTCTGAAGGTAAAAGTACAGTAGCAAGAATATATAATATGATTGGGGAAGAATTGCTGCAAATGCAAGTTCAAGAAGGCGTAAACTCCTTAGATGCTTCTTTATTATTTACAGGAATTTATTTGATGAGGATTGAAACCGATGGAGGTACGGTTACCAGGAAGGTGACAGTTGTAAAGTAGAACGTAGCGTTTACTTCACTTGGGTGGAGTGTTCTAATTCAGCCTGCTTTTTACAGAGCGCTTCGTTCATTCGGCAATTGAGAAAAACAAACGCTACCAAAAGCAGGCAGAAAACCACCAGCATAATGTTCATTGATGTATCGGTTTTCATAGAGTTATGGTTTAAAATTCTGTAATGAATAAACCTTGACCCAGAATTATGAATGCCATTTCCCGTACCCGTTGTGGGTTCATACATCTGAGTTCGCTGTTAAAGGCAACGAGAATAGTGCCAAAAGGAGGATAGAAGCCCACATACAATCTTTAAAGAAATGACTTATAACTCACAAACCATTGGTAGCAGGGCGATACAGCGTATGGAAGAAATTATTCATTTATTTCCCCACAACTTTACTGTTATAACATACTATGATTAGATGTAGTAATTTCTTGACGAATAGCTGCCTACAAGTATGGGCATTCTATGCAATTAAACTAAACCCTGTATAAGATTGAAGAGCCGCAGGAATTTTTATTCCCTCTGCTGTTTGATGATTTTCGAGAAGTGAAGCTACGATGCGCGGCAACGCTAACGCGCTTCCATTAAGGGTATGAGCTAATCGTGTTTTTTTATTCTCATCACGAAAACGAACTTTCATACGGTTGCTTTGAAAAGTTTCGAAGTTAGAAACAGAACTTACCTCCAGCCAGCGTTTTTGTGCTGCACTATAAACTTCAAAATCGTAAGTAAGAGAAGAAGCGAAACTCATATCGCCACCGCAAAGGCGAAGAATGCGATACGGCAATTCCAGTTTTTGCAGAAGACCTTCCACATGTTTTGCCATTTCTTCCAACGCGGCATAACTTTTATCAGGATGAACTACCTGAACAATCTCTACCTTATCGAATTGATGAACACGATTTAAACCACGAACATCTTTTCCATAGCTGCCTGCCTCTCTTCTAAAACATGGAGAGTAAGCCGCAAATTTTACCGGAAGGTTTTCGAGTATTTCATCGCGCACAATATTGGTTACAGGAACTTCGGCTGTAGGAATAAGATAAAAACCTTCTTCTTTGGTAACATACATCTGTCCTTCCTTATCTGGAAGTTGTCCGGTGGCAAAAGCACTTGCTTCGTTTACCATGTGCGGAGGAATTACTTCCGTATAGCCCGCTTCTATTGCACTATCTAAAAAGAAACTGATAAGCGCACGTTGCAATTTGGCTCCTTGTTTTTTGTAAACGGGAAATCCTGCACCTGTAATTTTTACACCGAGTTCTAAATCAAAGACGTCATACTTCTTTGCTAAATCCCAATGAGGAAGTGCGCCATCATGCAAGGTTGGAATGTTGCCAACGGTTTTTACTACTTCATTTTCCTCAGGAGTTTTTCCTGCCGGAACAGAACTGTGGGGTGTATTGGGTATCTGAACAAGTATATTTTTTATTCCATCTTCTGCCTTTGCCAAGTCTGTTTCAAATTGTTTTGATTCTTCTTTTAAGGAAGCCGTTTCTCCCTTCTTCTTTTCTGCATCTTCCTTTTTGCCTTGCTTAAATAGCTCGCCTATTTCTTTGGCAATTAAATTCTGCTTCGCTAAATTTTCGTCTAACTTTGTTTGAATACTTCTGCGGGTTTCATCAACAGACAAAACTTCGTCAATCAAATTCAGTTCTTTAAAATTCTTTACCGCAAGGCGTTTCTTAATTTCTTCCGCGTTGTTTCTGATAACTGCAATTTCTAACATGATTTAAAAAGTTTGTCCGAAGGACCCCTTCGGGGAAGTGCGAATATATCAAGAAGATTTATGGTGACTGAACGTGATTTACTTTTAAGAATAAAAATTTGGTGAATCAGAAAGTTTGCCTAACATTGCAACGTTATCCATGATAATTCTCGCAGTATTTAGTTTTTCCAACTAATAATTACTGGTTAAAAATTCCGACACAAATATGTTTTTCCGATAAAGACTCAAGGTCTTTTACATCTCTGCATGAGTTTCTATAATAATCTTAATAAAATCTCCATTTACTTACCAAAACAATACGCATGTACGACATTCTTCAACTGAACGACATGATCCTCCCCGAGCTTAAAGAAATCGCTGACAAGCTCAAGATCAAAGGCACTGACAAATTTGAAAAACAGGAACTGATATTGAAAGTTCTCGATGCACAGGCACTCAATCCTGTTGCGGCACAAGAGGAGTCAGATAAATCAAAAGACAAAATGAAAAAACCAAGACTTCGCAAACCCATTGACCCGGATTTGAAATCGAAACCGGAAAACGATGATGAGTCGAATTCCGAACAGGGAAATTCAACATCAGAAAATTCGGTGGCGGAAGTTGCTGAAACCGGAAATGAATCTTCGAATAGCGAGAACACCAATTCTTACGAGACAACGCCAACCTATGAAAGATCAAATGATGGTCAACAGCAAAAGAAAGGCGCAGATATTTTTAGCGTAGAAGTAGATGCTATTATTGAAGGCGAAGGCGTATTGGAAATGATGCCCGATGGGTACGGATTTTTGCGTTCATCAGACTATGCCTATCTCTCTTCTCCCGATGATATTTATGTTTCTCCTTCTCAAATCAAATTATTCGGTTTGAAGACCGGTGATACCGTTCGCGGATATATCCGTCCGCCTAAGGCAGGTGAAAAGTATTTCGCGCTACTAAAAGTAGATACCATAAACGGAAGAGCACCTGAAGATGTGCGCGACCGTGTATCGTTTGAGTACCTTACACCTCTTTTCCCTTTTGAAAAGTTGAATCTATTTACAACACCAAGCAATACAACCACTCGAATCATTGACCTGTTTACCCCAATTGGTAAAGGGCAAAGAGGAATGATAGTTTCTCAACCTAAAACAGGAAAGACAACTATCCTGAAAGAGATTGCTAATGCTATTGCCGCTAATCACCCCGAAGTTTATTTGATTGTGTTGCTGGTAGATGAAAGACCCGAGGAAGTAACAGATGTAGAAAGAAACGTGAAAGCAGAGGTTATTGCATCTACCTTTGACGAACCTGCCGAAAAACACGTAAAGGTTTCGAGCATTGCACTTCAAAAAGCAAAAAGATTGGTTGAATGCGGGCATGATGTTGTTATTCTATTGGATTCCATTACCCGTTTGGCGCGGGCACATAATACGGTGGCTCCTTCATCGGGTAAAGTTTTATCGGGTGGGGTGGAAGCCAATGCGCTTCACAAGCCAAAACAGTTCTTTGGTGCTGCACGCAAAATTGAGAACGGAGGTTCTTTAACCATCCTCGCTACTGCCTTAATTGATACGGGCTCTAAGATGGATGAGGTGATTTTTGAAGAGTTTAAGGGAACCGGCAACATGGAGCTACAACTCGACCGTAAACTTTCAAACCGCAGAATTTACCCTGCCATTGACATTGTTTCATCTTCTACCCGTAGAGATGATATGCTATTAGATAAAGATGTATTGCAGCGTATGTGGATTCTTAGAAACCACATTGCCGACATGACCTCGGAAGAAGCTATGAACTTCCTGCTTCAGCAGATGAAGGGCACCAAGAGCAACGAAGAGTTTTTGGTGGCGATGAATTCGTAGGAGGTTAACCGTTAAATGGTTAATAGTTAATCGGAAAAACCACCTTTGTCTTTTACCATTAACGAATAACCATTAACTTTTTGCCATGTGAGGAGAATTTTTACTTTTGCCGTCCCTTAATTAAAAAAAGAGATAATTTTAAACTTCAGAAGATATGAAACGGACATTCCAGCCAAGCCGCAGAAAGAGAGCGAACAAGCACGGCTTCAGACAAAGAATGAGCACTAAAAATGGAAGAAAAGTTCTTGCAAGCAGAAGAGCCAGAGGCAGAAAGAAACTCACCACTTCGGACGAGAAGAAACTCAAATAGTTTTTCCTCAGCCAAGTCATTTGCTGCATTTGATGTGTCGCTGCTGAAAGGCAAGCACACTTTTGGCAAAGACGAAAAACTAAAGAGCAAAAAAATAATTGACCAGCTATTTAAGGAGGGTAAATCAGTTTCGAACAACGGGTTTACCCTTGTTTATTTGGTGCAGCCCTTGCTCACTTTTTATCCCGCACAGGCAGGCTTCTCCGTTCCTAAAAGACATTTTAAACATGCTGTTGACCGCAACCGCGTAAAGCGCATGATGCGCGAGGCATATCGCCTCAACAAAACTTCATTTTACAAAACACTCGATGAAAAGAAACAGCAAATGGCTATTATGTTTGTTTACAAAGGAAAGGGATTGCCCGACTTTGAAGCAACAACCAAGGCAGTTCTGAGTTGCATGAACCGAATCTCTAAAGCATGATTTCAAAACTCCTCTCCTTTTTCTTTCTTCTGCTGATAAAGGCATACAAATTTTTTCTTTCTCCTATTCTTCCTCCAAGTTGCCGGTATTATCCCACCTGCTCGGAATATGCCACCCAAGCTATTCAAAAACACGGACCTTTTAAAGGCGGATGGCTGGCACTTAAAAGGATTTTAAGCTGCCACCCTTGGGGCGGGCATGGATATGACCCTGTGCCGTGAGAACGGTCATAAAAGAATATAAATCACAATCCTGCGTCAGCAACAATTTTAGTATGTGCGCGTTTACAAGTATGTTTACCCCAATATATAAATAACAGGATGAGGAGATTGAAAAAATTTGTTGTTATAGTAGCCGTGGCTGTGGTGGTGTGCGGAGCAGTTGCGTTTACCAATACCCCTTCCTATTTCGAGATTACCAAGAACCTCGACATTTTTACCACGCTGTATAAAGAGTTGAACACTTATTATGTAGATACGTTGAATTCCGAAAAGCTGATGCAGTCGGGCATACATAATATGCTCGAAAACTTAGACCCCTACACCGATTATATTCCCGAAGAAGACATGGACGATTACCGCATGCAAACCACAGGTAAGTATGGTGGCATTGGTGCCATTATAGGAGTGCGCGGAGAATGGGTAATGGTCACAGAACCTTATGAAGGTTTCCCTGCGGCAAAAGCGGGCTTGCGGGCTGGCGATAAAATAATTGATGTGGATGGCAAGACCGCCAAAAATTATAGAACCGACCAGGTTAGTGCTATGCTCAAAGGCAAACCTGGCACCGAAGTAAATGTAAAGTTCAGGCGCCCGCAAGCCGATGGCAGCGAAACCGAGATGTCGGTAAAAATGGTGCGTGAAGAAATTAAAGTAAAGAACGTTCCTTATTTTGGAATGGTGGATGACAATGTAGGTTACATACGATTAGGTAGTTTCACCGAGCGCGCTGGTGCAGAAGTAAAAAGTGCTCTGATATCGTTAGAAGCAAAAGGAAAACTAAAAGGAGTAATTCTGGATTTGCGCGGCAATCCCGGTGGCTTACTGAACGAAGCCATTAATGTTGCGAATGTATTCGTTGATAAAAACAAGGAGATTGTTTCTACTAAAGGCAAATTAGATGAGTGGAATAAATCTTTCCCAACCATCAACGACCCTGTTGACTTGAAGATACCTGTGGTGGTATTGGCAGATGGCGGTTCTGCTTCGGCTGCTGAAATTGTATCAGGTTCCCTGCAGGATTTAGACCGCGCGGTTATCATCGGACAGAAAACTTTCGGTAAAGGATTGGTGCAATCTACCCGTTCTCTTCCCTTTAATGCAAAACTGAAAATAACTACTGCAAAGTATTATATTCCATCAGGCAGATGTATTCAAGCAATCAATTACGCTGAAAGAAATGAAGATGGAAGCGTGAAGCGGGTTCCCGATTCATTGAAAGTTGCTTTTAAAACAAAATACAGCGGTCGCACGGTTTATGATGGCGGTGGCATTGACCCTGATATTGAAATAGAGCCGGAAAAATTTTCCAACATCGCATTCAGTCTGCTTACCAAGAATCACATTTTCGATTACGCTACAGAGTATCGCGCCAAACATGATAAGATAGGACCTGCAAAATTTTTTGAATTAGGCGAGAAGGGTTATGATGATTTTGTTGCCTGGGTTTCGAAGAAGGAATATGATTACACCACCCGTAGCGAGAAAATTTTTGAGCAATTGAAAACAACTGCCGAGAAAGAAAAGTATTCCGATGCTATAAAGGATGATTTAGAAGCAATGAAGAAAACCATGATGCATGATAAAACACATGACCTTCAAAAAGAGAAAGTACAGATAAAGAGTTTACTGGAAGAAGAAATTGTTTCGCGCTATTACCTGAACACAGGCAGAACAGAAGCATCATTTAAGAATGATACTGAAGTGAAGAAAGCGGTGGATTTGATTACTGATGAAGGAAAGATGAAGGAAATTTTAGCGAAAAAGTAAACCCCTAAATCCCCTATAGGGGACTTTGAAAGACAAATGAAAAGAAGATTCGTAAAAATAATTGCAGTAATAGTTATCGCCTTCGGCTTGATGTCGTTTGCCGATGGATATTTTGAGATTTCGAAGAACATAGATGTTTTCTCTGCTCTTTACAAAGATGTGAATACTTATTACGTTGATGAAGTGGAACCATCAAAACTCATGCGTACTTGTATTGATGGTATGCTAAAGACTCTTGACCCCTTCACAAATTATTTTTCGGGATCGCAGGTAGAAAACGCAAAGATTCAGCAGGGAGGAAAGTTCGGAGGATTGGGAATTGAAATAGAAATGATGAACGATTATCCGGTAATCTTTTCTGTTACACAAAATCAACCTGCAGATAAAAAAGGACTGATAGCCGGTGACATTATTAAAACAATTGACGGAGAAAGCACGAAAGGCAGAAAGAAAGAAGATGTAGAGAAAGCATTAGTAGGTCAACCCAATTCGTCCATCACTTTAGGTATCGAGCGGAAAATTTCTTTGGCTGATACCAAAGCTCTTTCGTTCAATATTGTAAGGGAAGAAATTCAGGAAACTAGCGTTCCGTTCTACGGAATGGTAACTCCCGAAATAGGATGTATCAAACTGAAAATATTTAATGAAGGCGCGGGTAAAGATGTAAAAGAAGCATTCGACAGTTTGAAAAGTATGAACCCCAATATGAAGGGAGTAATACTTGATTTGCGCGGAAACCCCGGAGGTTTGTTGAACGAAGCAGTAAACATTGTAAACATATTTGAAGGGAAGGATAAGTTAGTAGTAACTACCAAAGGCAAAGTAGATGAATGGAATAATACATTCAAAACTTTGAACGATCCGCGCGATACAACAATCCCAGTAGTGGTTATTACGAACTCGATGAGTGCCTCTGCTTCCGAAATTGTTTCAGGAACTTTTCAGGATTATGACCGTGGTATTGTTATAGGTCAGCGCACTTATGGCAAAGGATTAGTGCAGATAACAAAGCCTCTCTCCTACCAAACCATGTTGAAGGTAACTACTGCTAAGTATTACATTCCCACAGGCAGATGTATTCAGGCGCTTATTTACGCAGAGAAGAACGCAGACGGAAGTGTGAAACGTATTCCAGATTCACTCAAAGTAGCTTTCAAAACTCTTAATAGCAAAAGAACTGTTTATGATGGTGGTGGAGTGGAGCCGGATGTAAAACTACCTAAACAGGAGCACAGCAAAATTGCCGAAACACTCTTTACTAAACATTACATTTTTGACTTCGCAACCAGTTATAAACTGGCTCACGAAACGATTGATGATGCCGCCAAATTCAAACTGACTGAAAGCGATTTCAATGATTTTGTAGCTTATGTAAAAACAAAAGATTGCACTTACAAAACAGAAAGCGAAGAAACACTAGAGACATTGAAGGATGCCGCTACTGAAGAAAAATATTTCGATGCAGTGAAAGACCAATATGAAGCCATCAAGAAAAAACTTCAACACGATAAGGAACAAGACATAATTAAAAACAAGGCAGAAATTACAACCATTCTTGAGAATGAAATAGCCGGAAGATATTATTACGCTTACGGCAAGGTGAAGAAGAGCTACCAAAATGACCCCGAAGTAGCTAAGGCAATTGAACTTATCAATCAGCCGCAACAGTATAGCGAGCTGCTAAGCGCGAAGAAGTAAATATTTATAAAGCGGACTTGTCTCAAACAAAAATGCCCCTCTTAAAGAGTGGCATTTTTGTTGTTGAGCATTCAAATCCTCCCCTTGAGGGGATTAGGGATTAATCCCAAAAACAATATCCGTTTTCTGCAATCATCTTATCAGCTACTGCTCTGCGAACTTCTTTTGTGTTAACTATTTCATATTTAGTGAAACGTTTTAATCCCATCAGCATCATGCGCAATTCATCGCCCGAAGCAAAAGCCACTAAACCAGATTTCCCCGCCACGTTAATTCTATCCATTGCATCGAAGAAGAAACATTTTACCATGTCAACATAAATCTGAGATGCCTCTGCACCTTGTAGGTTCACAAGTTTCTCTGCACGTAGCATGGCACTTTCCATTACAAAAATATCCATGAGCATATCAGCGCTATGCATCAAAATTTCCTGTTCTTTCTCCAAGCCCATCATAAGTTTCTGAACAGCACCTCCCGCTACCAGCAAGAAAGCTTTCTTTGCATTCTTCAATGCTTTTCTTTCGGCACCGAAAATATCATCCGGATCAGTTGAGCTCATATCGGGAACGCTCATCAATTCTTTCTGAATGGCGGCACCGGGTCCCATTAAATCCAACTTTCCTTTCATTGCCATTTTCAGAAGTGCGTCAATCGAAAGCATACGGTTGATTTCGTTCGTGCCTTCAAAAATTCTGTTGATACGCGAGTCGCGATAAGAACGAGCCATTGGATACTCTTCACTATATCCGTAACCTCCGTGAATCTGCAACGCTTCATCTACTACATAATCCAATACTTCTGAGCCAACCACTTTCATGATGGCACATTCTACCTGAAACTCTTCTGCGCCCCCGGTTAAATATTCCGTCATTCCCTTGCCAGCAGCTTTCAGTTCATGTTCTTTTTGTAAAATCAAATCGCATAAGCGGTAAGAAGCACTTTCTGCGGTCCAGGCACGAATAGCCATTTCACCAAGTTTACCTTTAATAGCGCCAAATTGAGCAATAGGTGTTTTAAACTGTTGGCGCTCGTTGGCATATTTTACAGCTACTCCAATGGCGCGCTTTGCACCTCCTAATACACCGTTACCCAATTTGTAACGACCAATATTCAAAATCTGGAAAGCAATTTTATGACCTTTTGCGGGCTCGCCTAAAAGATTTTCTACCGGCACTTTTACATTATTAAAAAATACCTGGCGGGTAGAAGATGATTTGATACCCATCTTTTTTTCTTCAGCACCTACGCTTAATCCTTCCATGCTTTTTTCAAGAATGAAGGCAGTAAATTTTTTATCGTCACCATCAATTTTTGCGAACACCACAAACACATCGGCAAAGCCCGCATTGGTAATCCACATTTTTTGTCCGTTAACGACATAGTGTTTGCCGTCTGCACTAAGCACAGCTTTTGTTTTTGCACCAAGTGCATCAGAACCACTCCAAGGTTCTGTCAAACAATAAGCAGCTTTCAACTCACCACTTGCCAGTTTCGGAAGATACTTAGCGCGTTGTGCATCGTTGCCATAATAAAGAATAGGGCATGTACCAATACCCGTATGTGCACCGATAGCCACTGAAATTCCATGTCCCCAACCAAGAACTTCCGTTACAAATGAAAACGTTGTAAGGTCTTGTCCGCTACCGCCATACTCTTCAGGAATATGCAAGCCAAGCAACCCAAGCTCTGCAGCTTTGTCCAAAATTTCGGGACCTTTCATAGGGTCTTTATCAAGTTCCTCTAACCGAGGATCTATTTCTTTAGTAATAAAATCTTTGGTTGCCTGACGAAGCATGGTTTGCTCTTCAGTAATTTGTTCCGGGATGTAAACATCCTGCCATTGCGATTCTTTGATTAAGAATTCACCGCCTTTAAGTGCTGCATTTTTTGTTGTAGTTGCTGACATTGGTTTTATTTTTAGATGATAGACAATAGATTTTTAAAAACAGTATTCATTTTCTTCAATGAGTTTATCTGCAATTCTTCTGCGAGCAGCAGTTGTATTGTATGCTTCATACTTTGTAAATCGTTTTAAGCCCATCAACATGATTCGAAGAGTATCTCCATCGTTGAATGCACTGATAGCATGTTTGCCTGAAAGATTGATTCTTTCTAGTGCATCACTGATATATGTTTTTGTCATATCAATTTGAAGGCTACAGGCCGCCTCGCCACGAACACTTAATAATTTTTCTGTGCGAAGCAATACCGATTCACAGGCAAAAAGTTCAATCAGCATATCGGAAATATTCATGATTATCTCTTGTTCCTTATCTAAATTCTGCTGAAATTTTTGAACGGCTGCACCAGCTGTCATCAGGATAGCTTTTTTTGCATTTTGCAAAGCTTTCTTTTCTGCAGCAAAAAAATCGCCAGAACTATCACTGCTGAAATCTGGAACGCTCATCAGTTCTTTTTGCACTGCCATTGCTGGAGTAAATAAATCAACTTCACCTTTCATGGCTTTCTTTACTAACTGACCCACCGATAATAAGCGGTTGATTTCATTGGTGCCTTCAAAAATCCGGTTGATACGAGAATCACGATATGCACGGGCTACCGGGTATTCTTCACTAAAACCTGTTCCACCAAAAACCTGAACAGCTTCGTCAACTACATAATCTAATACTTCCGAGCCAAACACTTTCAGAATAGCACATTCAATCGAATATTCTTCTGCTGCCTGTAACTTTGCTTGCACTTTATCTTTTCCTTGTGCTGCCAGGTTATGAATCATATCATCAATTAAACCTGCTGTGCGGTAAGTAGCAGATTCCATAGCGTAAATTTTTACAGCCATTTCTGCTAACTTATGTTTGATGGCACCAAATGAAGAAATAGGAACGTTAAACTGAATACGCTCGTTGGCATATTTAATAGCAGTGGTGCAAGCCATTTTACTTCCTCCTACTGAGAGCACACATAATTTGTATCTGCCAATGTTCAATACATTAAAAGCAATTTTATGTCCCTTACCAATTTCGCCCAGCACATTTTCAACAGGCACTTTCACGTTCTGAAAAAACACCTGACGTGTTGATGAACCTTTAATACCAAGTTTATCTTCTTCACTTCCCAAAGAAATTCCTTCACTTTTTGCATCTACAATGAAGCCCGTAAATTTTTCTCCATCAATCTTTGCGAATACGGTGAAGATATCGGCAAAACCACCGTTGGTGATCCACATTTTTTGTCCGTTCAAAATATAATGCTTGCCATCTTCACTTAAAACTGCTTTTGTTTTAGCACCGAGCGCATCACTTCCGCTTCCCGGTTCGGTTAAACAGTAGGCAGCTTTAATTTCTCCGTTTGCTAAACCTGGTAAATATTTTTGTTTCTGAACATCAGTTCCGAAATAAAGAATAGGAAGTGTTCCGATACCCGTATGAGCAGCAAATGCCGCAGCGAACGAATGTCCTTTTCCTATTTCTTCGTTGATGACGGTATCAGTTACTAAGTCAACACCCACTCCGCCATATTCTTCGGGAACACTTGCGCCAAGCAAACCAAGGTCTGCACTTTCTTTCAGTAAAGAAATGACCAAACCAACTTCCTGCTTGTCAATTTTTTGAATGTTCGGGAATACTCTACTGGTTATAAAATCTTCAGTAGTTTGCCCGAACATTTTTTGCTCCTCGCTGATTTCGTCTTTTATAAAAACATTTTCAAACGAAGTTTCTTTAATCAGGAACTCTCCGCCTTTGAGAACTTTCTTTGTTTCTGTTGCTTGCATATTAATTGTATTAACAGCCCCTCCTTACCTCCCCGAAGGGGAAGAACTTGGCAGCTTTTATTTTATAAAAATTTGTTTTCAAATGTTTTTGTCTTTTAACCCCCTTCGGGGGTTTGGGGGCTGCTTTTACAGCCGTTCAAAAATTCCTGCAATTCCCTGTCCGCCACCAACACAAGCACTTACCATTCCGTACTTGCTTTTTCTACGCTGCATTTCACCATTCAATTTTTGGAACAAATAAGTTCCTGATGCACCCAGCGGGTGACCAAGAGCCACCGCTCCACCATTCACGTTAATAATGTCAGTATTCAGTTTTGCTTCCTGAATAACAGCAAGTGATTGGGCTGCAAATGCTTCGTTCAATTCAATCAAATCAATATCGCTCAATTTCAATCCTGCTTGTTTCAAAGCTTTTGGAATTGCATTCACAGGACCTATACCCATGATAGTAGGATCTACACCCACTGAAGCATAATTAACCATTCTCGCAATAGGTTGAAGATTTAATTCTTTCACAACCCTCTCACTTACTATTAAAACAAAAGCAGCAGCATCAGACGTTTGCGAAGAATTTCCGGCAGTTACCTGTCCGCCATTTTTGAAAGCAGGTTTCAATTTTGCCAAACCCTCCATTGATGTATCTCCACGGGGACCTTCATCCTGAGATACAGTAAATTTTCTTGTTTTCTTTTTGCCATCCTCGAAGTACACTTCCTCAACTTCCACGGGTACGATATCATCTTTGAATTTGCCTGCTTCGATAGCAGCGATTGCTTTTTTGTGACTGTTGACAGAAAATTCATCGCTTTGTTCGCGGGTGATACCATATTTCGCGGCTACATTTTCAGCAGTTAATCCCATGCCTATGTAGTAGTCAGGATGGTCTTTAGCGATTTCATAGTTTGGAACAGTTTTATAACCAACCG
>JBKJJB010000345.1:0-4809 GCA_046598235.1 Chitinophagales bacterium | reverse complement strand
CCAGTTGTTAGGCATTGGTGGACTGACTGCGCAGTCAACAAAAGCAACCATTCTATTTAATGATTTGCAACCCGGTCAAAAGTATCGTTTTCGTGTAGCTGCTATTAATGCAGCAGGGGTAAGCGGCTTTAGTGAAGAAGCAGTGTGCCGACCAAGCTAAAACAGGTTTATCATTTAAACCACTTTTTTAAAGGCGCAGATTGCTCTGCGCCTTTTTTTATATTTGGCGAAATGCCATTCACTTTAATTGAAATAAAATGAACCCCCTCTGGACAAAATTAGTAGTTGACTCGGTTCTGCGGCATAATAAGCGAAAGGTTGGTAAAGAGCGCAAATTTACACGCTACGAAATTGCCAAAGGATGGCGCGAACTTCGCATCATAACCGTTCGGCAGTTGAAAGATGTGCTGCTGATAATAGCGGGAATTTTTTCGGCCGCTTTCGGTTTAGAGAGTTTTCTGATACCCAATAAATTTATTGATGGCGGTGCCACCGGTATATCGCTGCTAATAACCGAAACAACCGGTTTGCCTCTTTCCCTTCTGCTCATACTGGTAAACATACCGTTTATCATCCTTGGCTATAACCTTATCGGAAAACAATTTGCCATTAAAGCATCACTTGCCATTACAGGGCTGGCAGTGGTTATTGCTACTGTTCACTTCCCCGATATTACGCACGATAAACTGCTGGTTGCTGTGTTTGGCGGTTTCTTTTTGGGCGCGGGAATAGGGCTGGCAGTGCGCGGTGGCTCGGTGTTGGACGGCACCGAGGTATTAGCACTTACTTTAAGCAAAAAGTTCGGTGTAACGGTGGGCGATGTAATTATCGTTATCAATATTATTATTTTCTCCTCTGCTGCTTATCTGCTCTCTCTGGAAACAGCGCTGTATGCCATGATTACCTATCTGGCTGCTTCCAAAACGCTCGACTTTGTAATTGACGGTATTGAAGAATACACGGGATTTACCATCGTATCGAGCCACAGCGATGAAATAGCCAAAATGATAACTAATGAATTGGGAAGAGGAGTAACCGTTTATAACGGCAAGCGCGGCTACGGCACCCACGGGCATGTAAAGGAGATAGATATTATATATACAGTTATCACCCGCCTGGAAATAAATAAACTGAACACCGAAATAGAAAAGATAGACCCTAATGCTTTTGTGGTAATGAACAGTGTAAAAGATACTAAAGGCGGAATGATTAAGAAGCGAAGCTTTCAGCATTAGAATATCTAACTCTCCACGTTAATAGCATCCTAAGCGAAAGAGAAGGGGGTGTGCTGAACGAAGCTTTGTGAAGTGAAGCATCTTGTATTTAGTTATAGAATACAAGATCCCTCACTACGGAGACCTACATTCGGGATGACATAACCCTTTTATATATTAGGCTTCTACATGAGTAAAGTCAGAATAGAATAAATTAAATGTTATGCTGAGCACGTAGCAAAAGACTAAAAGAACCGAACCCTTACAAGTATTATCTTGTATCGAACGCTCTGGCTCACCGTTATCCACCTTTTTAAAGAAAAAATTATTTGGTTGTTTAATTATTTAACTTATTTTTAACTAACCACCATGAGAACCAACACCGTTGAATTACCGGAAAGATTTAGCGAGCAGCTTTCTAAGTTGCCCGAATCAGGCAGATTTCTGCACAAGGTAAAAGTTACTTTGCAATCGGGCGAGGTGTTGCTTAACCGTGTTGTTTTTAATTCCTCCATTCTTCATTTAGAAGAACATGAGGATATTAGCCCAGATGAAATTTCGTATATTGAGTTGGCTCCGTCTCCGCACCCTACCAACGAAATCCGCTTTTAATTTTATTCTCCCCTCCTATTCTTCAAGCATTATATTTGCGCCTTTTAAATTCAATATCATCTCATTTTGACATTTTCCGATTTTAATTTCGAACCCGAACTTACCGAAGGGCTTCAGGCAATGGGTTTCAACAAACCCACTCCCATTCAAGAACAATCTATTCCTGTTATTCTTAAAGGCAGCGACATTATTGCCTGCGCTCAAACAGGCACCGGAAAAACCGCAGCTTATATCCTGCCGGTTATCAATAAAATTATCCGGGAACATACTCACCACTTTAATACGCTTGTTATTGTTCCCACCCGCGAACTCGCTATTCAGATTGACCAAGCACTGGAAGGTTTCTCTTACTTCACTCCTGTCAGCCACATCGCTATTTATGGCGGCACCGGAGGAATATCTTTTGAGCAAGAGAAGAAAGCACTTACACAAGGTGCCAACGTTATCATAGCCACACCAGGTAGATTCATTGCTCACCTTAACATGGGCTACGTAAAACTTAATGACCTCAAGCATTTAATATTAGATGAAGCCGATAGAATGCTCGACATGGGTTTTAGTGACGACCTGAATAAAATTATCAGTTTTCTGCCGAAGCAAAGGCAAACGCTGATGTTCTCCGCCACCATGCCGCCAACCATTCGTGTGCTGGCCAAAAAGATTTTGAACGAACCGGTAGAAATAAATATTTCACTTTCTAAACCTGCCGCAGGAGTTTTGCAAGGTGCGTATTTGGTTTACAATACGCAGAAGATGCAACTGCTCAAAAGTCTTTTACAGGATAAGAAGATTGCAAGCATTATTATTTTCTCTTCTACAAAAGATAAAGTGAAAGAACTGGAGCGCGAACTAAAGCGAATGCGCTTTAATGTTTCAGCTATTCACTCCGATTTAGAACAGGACCAACGCGGAGAAGTGTTGCGTTCTTTCAAAAACAAAAACCTTCAGATATTAGTTGCTACCGATATTCTATCAAGAGGAATTGACATTGACTCCATTGGTTTAGTTATTAATTACGATGTACCTGGCGATGCCGAAGATTACATTCACCGTGTAGGAAGAACTGCAAGAGCTGAATCAACAGGTGTGGCGCTTACGTTCATCAATCCCGAAGACCAGCGCAAGTTTAAAAGCATTGAAGATTTAATAGGAAGTGAAGTTAAAAAGCTACCTGTGCCTGCTGAGTTAGGAGAAAGCCCTTTATATGAACCCTTCAAAAAAAGAGAAAAACCGGCAGGACGTTTTGGGGGAAATAAAAAAGGGAATAGAAGGTAAGAACCTGTATTTTGTACTGAAGAAATTAAATACAAGATGCTTCCTCCGTCAGCCTGACAAAAAATCTAATTTTTCGTATTCGCAATTAGCATTGCTTGTGGCGCAGCCTCTAAAATTTCTTTCTCGGCTTTAGCGGCAAACTTTTCAAAGTTTTTATTGAAGGCAACAGCTAACTCGTTAGCTTTGGTATCATAATCACCTTTGTGGATCCATGCATTTCGCGGGTTCAAAATTTCAGCAGGAACATTGGGACAGCTCTGTGGTACCGAAACACCAAACACAGGATGTGTTTCATACTCCACTTTATCTAAGTCACCATTCAGTGCATCAGTAATCAATGCGCGGGTGTTAAGCAAACTCATTCTCTTTCCTACTCCGTAAATACCACCGGTATAACCTGTATTCAGCAACCAAACCTTAATGTTTGAATTACGCAGTTTGTCTCCAAGCAGCGAAGCATACTTAGTAGGATGAAGCGGTAAAAACGGGGCGCCAAAACAAGTAGAGAAAGTTGCCTGCGGCTCCGTTATACCGGCTTCGGTTCCCGCTACTTTCGAAGTAAATCCCGATAAAAAGAAATACATCGCTTGCCCAACACTCAACTTTGATATGGGAGGAAGCACACCAAACGCATCGTAGGTTAAAAAGAAAATATTCTTAGGCTCACCGCCTACCGACTTCTTCAACGCATTATCAATAAAATGGATAGGATAAGAAACACGGGTGTTTTCTGTTCTCGATTTATCGGTAAAGTCAACAGTGTTTGTGCCTGGTAAAAAACCTACATTCTCCAAAAGGGCTCCCCTACGAATAGCACGAAAAATATCCGGCTCTCTCTCGGCAGATAAGTCAATGGTCTTTGCATAACAGCCGCCTTCAAAATTAAATACCGAGTTATTAGTCCATCCATGCTCATCATCACCAATCAAAGGGCGGTTTGGGTCGGCAGAAAGTGTTGTCTTGCCTGTGCCGCTTAAGCCAAAAAACAAAGCCGTGTCGCCATCCTTACCAACGTTGGCAGAGCAGTGCATCGAGAGAACATTTTTCTCATGCGGCAACACATAATTCAAAACAGAAAAAATTCCCTTTTTAATTTCTCCGGTGTAACCGGTGCCGCCAATCAGTGCAATCTTCTTAGTAAAATTCAGGATAGAGAAATTATGATTTCTCACACCTTCCTGGGCACCGTTACATACAAATCCGGGTGCTTGCAATATCAACCAGTCTGGTTCAATAGAGTTTAGTTCACTTGCCTCCGGTCGAAGAAACATATTGTAGGCAAATAAATTTGCCCACGGGTGCTCGTTCACCACACGCACATTCAAACGGAAAGCATCATCGGCACAGGCATAACAATCGCGAACAAAAACGTCTTTCCCTTCAAAATAGTCTGCTACTTTTTTATAAAGATTGTCGAACACTTCCGCTGAAATCGGATTATTAAAACCACCCCAATCCACCGAGTCTTTTGTGTTATCATCCTTTACAATGAATTTGTCTTTTGGCGAGCGACCTGTAAATTCTCCGGTATCAACTGCCAGTGCACCCGTATCATTTAATACACCTTGATTTCTCCGTAGTGTTTCCTCTATCAGTTCTTCGGAAGTGAGATTCCAGAATTGAGTAGCAGTGTTCTTTATTCCAATTTCTTCAAGGTTAGCAGAGGGGCTCTTGGGACCAACAACAGTCATGGCGCGCAGTATTTTTT
>JBKJJB010000342.1:0-7832 GCA_046598235.1 Chitinophagales bacterium | reverse complement strand
ATAAAGAATTTTGCAATAATCAAGACTGTTGTCCGAAGAATTTCCAAAGGTGATATACTGCCAATCTCCCTTTTGCGGGGAAGTAGCACTGCCATCGCCATTGGTATCGCCACCGTACGTATCATCTTTGGAGGAAGTAAAAATAACCGGGGCTTCGGCAGTGCCATTCACAATGAGCTTTCCGCTGCCCACGCCAATACTTTTCTGTGCATCAAACTTTACAATAGTGCCCGCATTAATAGTAAGCACTGCAGTAATAGACGTAAAGTAAGCAACATGATAAATATGACAACTATCCCATGTTGTGGCAGTGGAAATGGTGTTGCCCACTTCTACTACTTGCTTGGTGCAGCCGGTTATACAAGCGGTGCAGGTTGTTCCCCCACAATCTATATCTGTTTCATCGCCATTTTTAATGCCGTCAGTACAGGTTGCGATGGTGGTATCATCTTTCTTGCAAGAGTTAATAGTAAGTATGGTAGTAATCAAAAAGAAGAAGTAGAATATTTTTTTCATAAAAAGGTATTTTATGCAAGTTACTTTTATTAATTACAAAACCGAATTAATGTTTTCTCTTTGTATAAGTAACGCACCTTTTACCAAAGGTCTTAATTCAATAGAGCAATCTCCCTTATTATATTCGTGCGCCCATGAACAATTTTCTTCTCATCACTTACGATTTCTTTCAAAAAAGGAAAGCACTGTTCTATGTGCTTACGGTTTTCCTTTTTGTGGTGTTGGGCTTTTGCGCTTCGCTTATAAAAGTGGAAGAAGATGTAAATCGCCTGCTTCCTAATGGTGAACAGACCAAACAGATTACCGACATTTTCAAAAGCTCGAACTTTGCCGATAAGGTAGTAGTGAAAATTATTTCGCGCAAAGACGCAGAACCGGAGCAGTTGATGCTGCTGGCAGATTCTTTTGAAAGCAAACTGCTCGAAAGTTTCCCCGCACAGATTGCTTCTATTAAATCGAAGGTGAGCGATGAAACCGCTCTCGATATTTATAACACAGTTCACAATAATCTACCTGTTTATTTAGAAGAGCAAGATTACAAAACGATTGACTCGCTCATTTCACCCGCGCAACTTCCGCAGACTTTAGAGAACGATTATAACACCATCACTTCGGCTTCGGGTTTTGTAATGAAAAAAATGATTGCCGATGATCCGGTGGGCATTAGCACCATTGCACTTCGTAAACTGCAAGCATTACAAATAGATGAGAACTACGATTTGTATGACGGCTATATAATGGCTAAGGACAGAAAGAGTTTGTATCTGTTTATTACGCTTAAAAATGCTTCGGGCGAAACAGGCAAGAACGAAAAACTGTTTGAGGGCTTCGATAAAATTATCGCTTCGCTAGATACAAAAGATAGCGGCACCGAAATTCTATACTATGGTAACTCGGTGGTGGCGTCAGGTAATGCGCGGCAATTGAAACAGGATTCAATTCTTACTTTAAGTATTACGGTTGTTGCCATTCTGTTGTTCATTGGTTTCTTCTTCCGTAAAAAGCGCGTACCATTTATTATGATGCTGCCCGTAGTGTTTGGCGGTGTTTTCTCTGTGGCAATTATCGCGCTTACGCGCGGAACAATTTCAAGCATTGCGTTGGGTGCAGGTTCAATTGTGTTGGGCATTGCTGTAAATTATTCGCTGCACTTTTTCAGTCATTACAAGCATTGCGGCTCTATCAAGCAAACCATCAGCGATTTGCTTTCGCCCATGACCATTGGAAGTTTTACTACGGTGGGCTCTTTCTTCTCGCTTATGTTTTTGCAATCGCAAATACTGAACGACTTCGGTCTCTTTGCAGGATTGAGTTTAACGGGAGCAACCATTTTTGCCTTGGTGTTTCTTCCGCACTTTGTTCCAACTGATGAGATGTCATTGCGAGGAAGCCGCGCTTTGGCGGATGACGAAGCAAACTCGGGATTGCTTCGCTCGCAAAGCCTCGCTCGCAATGACAAACCCTTAATAGAGAAATATGGCGGGGCTCTCTTTCTAGTAATCATCGCTCTTACCTTTTTCTTTTTTCATTATGCCAAGCAGGTGAATTTCGAAAGCGATTTGAACAGGATGAACTTCATGAATGAAGAAACCCGCAAAGCACAAAGGGAGATTGACATTACTCAAGACGATACTTCGAAGCTCGTATTTATTGCCGCCAATGGAAACACCAGCGAAGAGATGTTGCAGAACAACGAAATGCTGATGCAGCAATTAGAGAACGCAAAGAAGAGAGGATGGATTCAGAAATACTCTTCGTTCAGCCGATTTATTCCTTCGCAGAAGTTGCAGCAAGAAAAAATTACACGATGGAACAATTATTGGACGAAAGAGAAAAAAGAAAACCTGCTTGCTACTTTAAAGCGCGAAGCAACAAAAGCGAAATTCAGTACCACTGCTTTTACCAGTTTCGAAACACTGCTTAATAAAGAATATACTCCTGCAACCGATGAAGATTTTGCTGCTATTAAAGAAGCATTCGGTAGTGAATATCTTATAACCACTAAGGACAAGCAAACTGTAATCAATGCAGTTCGAGTAGATAAATCGCAGCGCAAACTTTTATATACCGAGTTAGCGAAACAACCCAATACCGTTATCCTTGATAAACAAATTATCACCAACAAGTTTGTCGAGGTAATCTACAACGATTTTAACTCCATACTTCTTTACACTTCGCTGCTTGTGTTCTTCGCCTTGCTCATCAGTTACGGAAGATTAGAACTTACCATCATCACATTTTTGCCAATGGTAATTACATGGATTTGGATACTTGGCATTATGGGTTTGTTTGGCCTGCAGTTTAATCTCATCAACATTATCATCTCCACTTTCATTTTCGGTTTAGGCGATGACTTCAGCATTTTCATTACAGATGGACTGACAGAGAAATTCAAAAGAGGAAAAGAAACTCTTGCATCTCATAAGGTTTCCATTTTTCTCTCAGCCGTTACAGTTCTCATTGGTTTAGGTGCACTCATTTTTGCGAAACATCCGGCATTAAAATCTATTGCACTCATTTCCATCATTGGCATTTTTTGTGTGGTTGTTATCGGGCAAACCGTGCAACCATTTCTTTACAACTTCTTTATTCAAAGCAGAAAAGAACGCGGCTTACCACCCTGGACAATTCCAACGCTCCTTCTGTTTTGGATTGCATTTGGTTACTATGTAACGGTTTCACTGTTCGCTTCGTTGGTTGGTTATATCTTGCTTTATCTTGTTCCTTATCCGAAAATTAAAAAGCGTAAACTGTTTTTTCATCATGTAATTTCTAAAGCGCTTTGGGTGCTTACTTATATGATGGTGAATGTTCGCAAACGCCATGTTGGAAAGGAAAACATGGATTTCTCTAAACCTGCAATCATTATTGCCAACCATGCTTCGTTCTTAGATATTTTAGTTACGGTAATGCAACATCCTAAACTCATTTTGCTCACTAACAAATGGGTTTACTATTCACCGGTGTTTGGCAAGGTAGTTCAACTGGCAGATTACTATCCCGTAATGGAAGGCGTTGACCCCGCTATTGAAAAGTTTGTTGACATTGTGAAGGATGGTTACTCCATTGTCATCTTCCCCGAAGGCACTCGTTCACCCGATGGAATGTTGAAACGTTTTCACAAGGGCGCGTTCTATTTAGCCGAGCAATTGAAAATTGATATTGTGCCTATGCTGTTGCACGGCACAGGCGACACCATTAAGAAAGGCGACTTTATGGTGATGAATGCTTTTATGACTATGAAGTTCCTTCCACGCATTTCTCCTACTGATAAAACATTTGGAGAAGGCTATGCTGAGCGAACGAAAAAGATTTCGCGTTACTTTAAAACTGAATTTGAAAAACTGAAAGAAGAAAACGAAACGGCAAGATACTTCCGTCAACGTTTGCACATGAACTACATTTATAAAGGACCGGAATTAGAATTACTTGCCATCAAAGAAAGCAGAAAAGAAAAGTTTTACGATGAACTAAATAAAACTCTTCCGCGCGAAGGAACGATTACGGAACTTGGTTGTGGTTATGGCTTTACTTCATACATGCTTCACTTCACCGGTTGGAAGCGAAACATAATTGGTATTGATTCAAATGAAGAAAAGATTGATGTGGCGAATAATTGTTACTCAAAAAATGAGCAAGTGAATTTTGTTTGTGCCGATGTTCTCAATGATGAGTTGCCTCAAAGCGATGTATTTCTTATTAACGAAAAGAATCTTTCGTTCACTAAACAAGAAATAGAGCTATTGATAGCTAAGTGCAATAAAAATTTGAACTCGAACGGCAAAGTTATTCATGTATGAGTAGCGCGGATAAAAAATATGATGTAGTAATTATAGGCAGCGGTCTTGGAGGAATGGTGTGCGGCACTATCCTGAGTAAGGAAGGGAAACGCGTTTGCATTATCGAAAAGAACGAACAGATAGGTGGTAGCTTACAAACTTTTATGCGCGAAGGAGTGACATTTAATACGGGTGTTCATTACATCGGTGGTCTAGCTCCGGGAAACAGTCTTTACAAGATTTTCAATTACCTCGGCATTATGCAGCGTTTAGAAACGTTACGTATGGATGAAGAAGGATTTGATGTAGTGTTGTTTAAAGATGATGCACAGGAATATTCCTACGGAATGGGCAACGAAAATTTCAAACGTATTATGTGCTTAAAATTTCCGGTAGAAGAAACCGCCATTGAAACGTATTGCACAGATATGAAACGTATTTGCAATAGCGTTCCGCTATACAACTTAAAAGCTGGTGAGCCACATGATATGTTTTCGTTCACCACCGGTATTAAGCAATACTTAGAGCAACTTACTTCGAACAAAAAATTGCAAAACGTTTTAGGCGGAACAAATTTATTATATGCAGGAACAGATAAAACTCCCTTGTATGTTCATGCGCTAGTAGTAAACAGCTACATTGAAAGTGCATACAAAATAAAAAATGGTGGCGACCAAATTGTAAAGCTGATGGCGCGTATCATTAAAGAAAATGGCGGAGAGATTTTACGCAAGAAGGAAGTAAAAAGTATTGATGTAGAAAATGGGAATGTAAAATCGGTAACCCTGAACAATGGAGAAAAGATAGAAGGTGAAATATTTATCTCGAACATTCATCCTGCTAAAACTTTGGAATTAACCGATACAGATGCTATTCGTCCAGCTTACAGAAACAGAATAAAGAGTTTAGAAAACTCTATTTCCACTTTTGTGTTGTATTTGATTCTAAAGCCAAACACTTTTCTGTTCCGCAACCGCAACTATTATTATTTCAATGAAGAAAATGTATGGCAAAGTGCCAACCACACCAATGAAAAATGGCCATTAATGTATGCCATGTTCGAAGAAGTTCCCGAAAAGCAAAATGAGTTTGCAGAAGCAATGACCGTGATGACTTATATGCGTTTTGATGAAGTGAAAAAATGGAAAAATACTTTCCATACAACTTTAGAAGAGAATGAGCGTAACGAAGAATATCAGCAGTTCAAAAAAGAGAAAGCAGAAAAATTGATTGATACCATCGCTGTTAAGTTTCCTCATATTCGAGATTGTATTCAATCGTATTACACATCTTCGCCACTTTCTTATCGCGATTACATGGGCACAGATGACGGCAATATGTATGGCATTGTAAAAGATTTTAACGACCCGATGAAGACAATGATTTCTGCCAAAACAAAAGTGCCGAATCTATTGTTGACTGGTCAGAATTTAAATTTGCACGGAGTGTTGGGCGTAACCGAAAGTGCTTTGGTTACTTGTTCTGCTGTTTTAGGAATGGAATATTTATTAAACAAAATTTCAGAAGCAAATGCGTAAACTGCTTAAAGCATTTGGTTGCATTATTGCTTTTTTTGTTCTGCTAGTTCTATTGGCAGGGGCATATATTCAATGGGGATTAGCTCCGAATATTCCCGAAGTAAAGGATAAATCCGTTTTGAATTTACAAAGGGAGAAATTAGGAGAGAATTTTTATCGCATTGGCAATAACTGGTTGCGTAAAAGCGAAAGCGGTTTGTGGGAAGAATATGTAGAAGGTGAACCTTTCGAGCGTGGAGTAATTACCGGTAAACTCGAAAAGGAATTACTCTATTCTCAGGAAGAAGCTTTTGTAGAGCAGATTCACAATCTTGTTCCAAATAATTCTTATTTAAAGTTTTTGGGTTGGTTTACACGTGTATTTAATCGCCATCTTGATGAGAATTTTCCTGAGGAGAATAAACTTGAGATTTATGGTGAATCATTTTCTGCTCCGCATGAATTTGATTTTATAAATCCTGCATACGACAGAATGTTGAATTACCATGCTGCGCACGATATTGGTCATGCACTTCAAAGTTTAGCGCTGGTTGGTTGCACTTCTTTCGCTGCATGGAACGAGCGAAGTGCCGATTCCTCTATGATTATTGGACGCAATTTGGATTTCTACTTAGGAGATAAATTTTCGCAAGATAAAATCGTTTACTTCTGCAATCCAAAACAGGGAAACAAATTTGCCATGATTACCTGGGCAGGTTTTATGGGTTGTGTATCAGGAATGAACGAACGCGGAATTACGGTTACTATCAACGCAGCTAAGAGCGATATTCCTAATGCAGCAGCAACTCCTATTTCAATTCTTGCCAGAGAAATTTTGCAATACGCCAACAATATTGATGAGGCATTTGCCATCGCTAAAAAGCGAAAAACCTTTGTCTGCGAAACGCTGATGATTGGCTCTGCGCCCGACCACAAAACAGCTTTGATTGAGAAGAGTATTACTAAAACAGTTCTCTTTAATAGTGATACAAATTTTATTCTTTGCACCAACCACTATCAAAGCGATAGTTTTAAAACTGATAAGAACAATATTGAGAATATTGCGACCAGTGCTTCTATGTATCGCTTTCATCGCTTAGAAGAATTGATGAGGCGACATCCTAGACTCGATTATAAAAATGTGGCTTCTATTCTTCGCGACCAAAGAGGGCTGAATGATAAGAATATTGGAATAGGAAATGAGAAAGCGATGAATCAATTAATATCTCATCACGCTATTATTTTTCAACCGGAGAAACTTCGATTTTGGGTAACAGCAAATCCGTATCAGGAAGGAAAATTTGTTTGCTATGATTTGAATAAAGTATTTGCCGAAGCACCATCACTAAAAGTGAATCGTGAATTGAATGAAACTGAGTTGACTATTCCTGCTGATTCATTCTTGCTTTCTAATGACTGGAAAAAATTTCTGCAATGGCGTGAATTGAAAAAGCAAATCAAACTAGCTACGAACAACAAAAAAGAATTGAAGAATGAAGCTGAAACAACAAACAACTTCATTCAATACAATCCTGAATTTTGGGAAACGTATCAGTTGCTTGGAGAATATTTTAAATCAAGAAAGGATAAGAGCAACGGAAAAAAATATTTTGATTTAGCGTTAACGAAAGAAATTAACGACACACATGAAGCCGATAAAATTCGTGAAGAATTAAAAGCATTGAAATGATTACGGGAATAGGAACCGACATAGTAGAAGTTGAGCGCGTGCGAAAAGCATTAAAGAAGGATGCTTTGAAAGAAAAGGTTTTTTCAAAACGCGAAATAGAATATTGTGAGCGCGATAAATCTTGTCAAAGTTTTGCAGCCCGTGCCGCAGCTAAAGAAGCATTCTTCAAAGCACTGGGAACTGGTTGGAGAGATAAAATGAATATTAACGAAGTGGAAATTTTGAACAATGAACTTGGGAAACCATTTATTGAATTAAGCGGAGAAACATTAAAAGTGTTTAAACAAAAGGGTGGAGGCACAATTCATGTTTCGCTTTCGCATATTAAAG